>JAGLKH010000150.1 GCA_023141985.1 Flavobacteriaceae bacterium
AGAATTGGTTTTACGCCAGATGAAGAAATTGGCCGTGGTGCACATAAATTTGATGTCGAAAAATTTGGTGCAGATTGGGCTTATACAGTTGATGGAAGCCAAATAGGCGAATTAGAATACGAAAATTTTAATGCAGCTGAAGCAAAAATCAAGGTCAACGGAAAAACTGTGCATCCGGGATATGCCAAAGGAAAAATGGTGAATTCTATGTATTATGCAACAGAATTTATTAATACATTACCAAGAGAAGAAACCCCTGAACTTACTGAAGGCTATGAAGGTTTTTTTCATCTGTATTCCATTGAAGGTAAAGTAGAAGAAACCAAATTAAAATATATTATTAGAGACCATAACAAAGACAAATTTGAAACCAGAAAAACTTTAATACAGAAAATTGCTGATGATATGAACAGAAAATATGATAAACCTGTCATTGAATTAGAAATAAAAGATCAATATTTTAATATGAAGGAGAAGCTAGTGCCTGTAATGCATATTGTTGATATTGCTGAAGAAGCTATGAAACAACTTAATATAAAACCAATAATAAAACCCATTCGTGGTGGTACAGATGGCTCACAGTTAAGCTATAAGGGTTTACCATGCCCAAATATTTTTACCGGTGGACACAATTTTCATGGCCGTTATGAATATGTTCCTGTAGAAAGCATGATTAAGGCTACCGAAGTAATTTTTAAAATTGCCGAGTTAACCCAGGAAAAAGCAAAATAAGACTATGGATTTTTTAGTAGAACAGCTTAATGAAAATAAAAGTGTTTTTATAGATTTATTGAAAGATATAGATAAAGACATGTACTTATGGAAACAAAATCCTATAAAATGGTGCTTGTTAGAAATAGTGTGCCACTTATATGATGAAGAACGAGAAGATTTCAGATTCAGAACAAAATGGGTTCTAGATAAACCTAAGCAAACTCCTCCCCCTTTTAATCCCGTTATCTGGGTCACAGAACGGAACTATATTGAGCAGGATTATAATCACATTTTAAATAAGTTTATAGAAGAAAGAGAACAATCTGTAGCATGGCTAACATCTCTTGAATCACCAGGCTGGGGAAATTACTTTGAACATCCAAAGAAAGGGAAGCTTACAGCAAAATTTTTCTTGACTAATTGGTTGGCACACGATTATTTACATATACGACAAATAACAAAGCTGAAATTTGACTATCTTGAGCATCAATCTGGAGAAAAATTAGATTACGCAGGAACTTGGTAGCAATTCATTAATTAGAAGTTCAATTTAAAAGATTCCCACTTTCGCGGGAAATAAATATAAAAAAAGCAGCTCAATGAGCTGCTTTTTAACTATTTTTTTATTGCTGGAGGAGCATTGAGTTTCATACTCATCTCCATAGAAATAGCTGAACGATCAAACTTGATTTTTCCAGCTAATGTTTCGATAACACAACTGTTGTCTTTACTATTAAGGTCTACAACCTTACCGTACATTCCACTTTTAGTTACTATTTTATCCCCTCGCTTTAATTCTGCTGCAAATTTCTTTTCCTTTTTAGCACGTTTCATCTGTGGTGCGATCATAAAGAAATACACAACAGCAAACATTAAAATAAAAGGTGCAAATGATCCTAATCCTTCCATTAATTATAAAAATTAATTATGGTTATGTCCTTCATGTCCAGGCTGCGTACTAGTTTTAGTAGTTGCAGGCTGATTAAGAATAGACGTTCCTGGTTTTACAGGTGAATTTGGATCTGGTTTTACAAACGCAGTTATTCTAACTGTTTCTTTACCTTTCTCTGTGTTTGCTGTTACAGTAACCGTTTTAGTAACTTTATTTGTTCCTTTACCATTAAACTTTACAGTAAAACTTGCAGAGGCTCCAGGATCTAAAGGTTCTTTACTCCAATCTTTAGGTACAGTACATCCACAAGAACTTTTAATATCGGTAATTACCAAAGGTGCTTTACCGGTATTTGTATAAGAAAACACCGTTTCTACCGGAGTTCCGTTTTCAATCTCACCAAAATCGTGTTCGGTTCTATCAAATGTAATTGCCGGAAAATCTCCAGATACTGCATCTCTCTCAGCGGCTTGAGTTACATTTTCGGCTTTTACTTTACTTGCTGCGTCTTCTTTACATGATGTAAAAGCTATAAGACACAAGGCACTTAAACCTAGAATTACTTTTTTCATATTCTTAATTTTTAATTGTCTATTCAAGATAAACATTTGGGTTATTATTAGCTTTTTTAAATAATCTGAGCGTAAAAGTAATAAATTTTTATCACAACAATCCACGACCTGCTTTATTTAACGTTCCTTTATCTTTATATTCTTTCACAATCTTATCCAAAATTCCGTTAATAAAAATACTACTTTTTGGTGTAGAGTATTCTTTAGCTATTTCTAAATATTCGTTTATTGTAACTTTTATTGGAATAGAAGGAAACTTTTGAAATTCACAAATTGCCATTTGTAATAACACAAAATCAATATTAGCAATTCTATCTTTATCCCAATTTGTGGTTTTAGCTTCAATTTCCTCACTAAAGGCATTTAGATTTAGCTTCGTTTTCTTTAAAAGCTCTAAAGCAAAATCTTTATCACCTATATCTTTAAATAATTTGGGTAAAAAATATTTTTTTTCTGAATTTGATTTAGCTTTTCTAAATAGTTTATCTATTGTAGTATTTATAACTGGTAAATCGTCTAACCAGGTAATATTCTTATCTTCTAAATAATCGTATAGCTTTTCGTTTGGAGCAATTATATTTTTAAAAACATCAATAACAAATAATTTATCTTCTTGAAACGAAGATGCTTTAGTCAACATATACTTTTTATAAGATTCGCTTTCTAAAAGCAATTGGAAAATAACATCAACATATTCGCTGTCAAGTTTCCAATTATTTACCTTACGTTTTTTAATTTCTTCAAAAAGTAAATCATTTTCACGCAATTGACCAATAAGTTCATTATTAATAAACTTAAGGTTTGGATTTTTTTCTTCTAAAGTTGCAAGGTGTTTTTGCTTTGATTTTAAAATATGTCCTTCTGCTTTTTTATGTACTTCTAATAAAAGAGAAAGCATTAAAAGGTAGAGGTTATACATACTTTCTATACTATTTAACAAAAACTGCTCATCTCTTTTAAGATTATCGCTTTCATTACCTTTAAATGCATATAAAATCTGCATTATTTTTACACGTATATGTCTCCTATTAATCATATTTTAAAGAACTTTAAATCCCAATTATGGAATAACTATTAATTTATATCTCATCAATTTGCATCAATGAATAACTTTTTTATTTGGATTCCCGCTTTCGCGAGAATGACAGTTTAATTGTTACCTCGATAAAAATCGAGGAATTCTTTTTAATTTAAAGAGGCGAAAGATAAAATCTTTCGCCTCGCAAAAATAGTATTATTTTTAAATGAATTTATTTAGAATTCTCTTTTTTTCTCATTTCTATTCTACCTTTAGCAATATTAAGAGCTGCATGATTGGTTGTAATACCATTTGTATTAGCATTTTTTAATATTTCTAATGTAGTATTATATATATTTTCAGTTTTTCGAATAATCTCTTGTTTATTATAACCTTCTAATTCAGCAAATACATTAATTATCCCTCCGGCATTAATTAAAAAGTCTGGTGCATAAACAATTCCTCTTTCCTGAAGGATACGACCATGCTTTTCTTCGTTTGCCAATTGATTATTCGCAGCACCTGCAATTACTTTTGCTTTTATTTTATATACTGTATCATCATTAACTGTAGCGCCTAAAGCACATGGCGAATAAATATCTACCTCTTCTGAATACATATTATTACCTCTATAAATTGAGACTCCATATTTATTACTTATTTCTTGTAAACGCTCTTCATTTATATCGTCAATAATTACATTAGCCCCTTCATTTATTAAATTCTCCACTAAAGATTCACCAACGTGACCAATACCTTGAACCAAAATTTTTCTGTCTTCAAGTATATCGTTTCCAAATTTATATTGCGCCGCAGCCTTCATTCCCATAAACACACCGTAAGCTGTAATTGGCGAAGGATTTCCTGCACCACCTTTACTTTCAGAAATTCCGGTAACATAAGGTGTTACTCCTCTTATCAAATCCATATCAGCAGTTTCCATACCAACATCTTCGGCAGTAATATATTTACCACTTAAAGAATGAATAAACTCTCCAAAACGTTTCATTAACTCAGGGGATTTCTGGGTTTTAGCATCCCCAATAATAACAGCCTTTCCTCCTCCAAGATTTAGCCCGGTAATAGCAGCTTTAAAAGTCATTCCGCGAGATAAACGAAGGGCATCATTTAAGGCTTCCCATTCATTATTATATTGCCACATTCTTGTACCTCCAAGAGCTGGTCCTAAAACTGTATTATGGATTCCAATTATTGCTTTTAAACCTGTATCTTTGTCGTTGCAAAAAACAACTTGCTCGTGATTATCAAAAGAAAGTTGTCCAAATACTGGATCAACTTTTTTAATTTCGTTTAAATTAATGACGTCTGAAATCATTTAATAATTTAGTTTAATATTTAGTTATTTGAATAATATCTAATAACAGCGTGCAAAAATAACCGAATATTACAGTTTACACAAAATTATTGATGTTAAAATACGAAATTAATAAAAAATTGCACTCTGCTTAAAAATTGTAAATGAAAGAATTACAGCATCTTAATAAATATTTTAAAAAGTACAGGGATAAGCTTTTAGTTGGAATAGCTATTACTATTCTTGCTAAAATTTTTGCATTATTCACACCTCGATTAATAGGGCAATCTATTAATATAATTGTTGCCAAATTAAATGGAGAAATTGATTCTACTTTTAAAACGGACTTAGCAATCAATATACTTTATTTAATTGGTGCTGCTCTTATTGCGGGGCTATTCACTTTCTTAAAGCGTCAAACTATTATTAATGTATCTCGCTATATAGAATTCGACTTAAAAAATGAAGTCTATAAACAATACCAACGTTTGTCTTTAAACTTCTATAAAAAAAACCGGACTGGCGATTTAATGAATCGTATTAGCGAAGATGTTGGAAAGGTAAGAATGTATGTCGGACCAGCAATCATGTACAGTATAGATACTATTACTTTGTTTGTAATAGCGTTAATCTACATGTTTAATCGAGCTCCAACATTGGCATTATATACTATTATTCCTCTACCAATATTATCTGTTACTATTTACACCTTAAGTAAAGTAATACACAAGCGTAGTACTATTGTACAAGTCTATTTATCAAAATTATCAGCCTTTGCTCAAGAATCTTTTAGTGGAATATCGATAATAAAAGCGAATGGAATTGAGTCACAGATCAATAATGCTTTTGAAACATTATCTACTGCAAGCAGACAAAAACATATAGATTTAACAAAAGTTCAAGCATTTTTTTTTCCTATAATGATTTTACTAATTGGTGCTAGTAATTTATTAGTAATATACGTTGGAGGTATGCAATATATAAATGGTGAAATAGAAAAATTTGGCACCATCGCAGAGTTTATCATATATGTAAATATGCTTACCTGGCCAGTAGCAGCCTTAGGTTGGGTAACTTCAATTGTTCAAGAAGCAGAAGCATCTCAAAAGCGTATTAATGAGTTTTTAAAAGTTGATCCGGAAATTAAAAACTTAGTAACAACTCCTACTTTAATTAATGGAAACATCGAGTTTAAAAATGTATCCTTCACTTATGAAGACACAAATATTGAAGCCTTAAAAGATATAAGTTTTAGTATAAATCAAGGAGAAACTCTAGCCATAATTGGGAAAACAGGTTCTGGAAAATCGACAATTCTGGATCTAATAGGAAGGCTTTATGATATTAAAAACGGCAATATATGGATTGATAATAATTCCATAAAACAAATCAATCTTGATAGCTTACGAAACAGTATTGGCTATGTACCACAAGATGCGTTTTTATTTTCCGATTCAATTAAAAACAATATAAAGTTTGGTTCTGTAGATGCTACAGATGAAGATGTTGTTCTAGCAGCAAAAAATGCTGTTGTACATAAAAACATTACCAAGTTTGTTAATGGATATGATACTATTTTAGGAGAAAGAGGTATTACACTTTCTGGCGGACAAAAACAAAGAGTATCTATTGCAAGAGCTATAATTAAGAACCCAAAAATTTTATTATTAGATGATTGTTTATCTGCTGTAGATACAGAAACCGAAGAGAAAATACTTAACAATCTTAATAAAGTCTCAGAAGGAAAAACAACAATTATTGTTAGCCATAGAGTATCTTCAGTGAAGAATGCTGACAAAATTATAGTTCTAGAGGGTGGAAGAATAGTACAAAAAGGCTCTCATAATGAGCTAATAAACATAGATGGATACTACAAAAATCTCTATTACAAACAGCTTTCAGAAACATCTAACAGGTAATTTAAATTCAGAAATAAGATTATAATAAATATGTTCTATCAGACAGTTATAAACCTATAAAAAACAAGCTGATAAAAAAGAAATATCATAATTAGTTGGTTGCTATATATATTTTTTAGATTTTTGAGTCATTAAAATTTAAACCAAACTTAACAATACAACTATGAGTTATAATGACAAGATGGAGCAAGAGGAAATATTTTCAAAGGTTTTAAGAGCTGGGAGACGAACTTATTTTTTCGACGTAAGATCAACTAAAGCTGGAGATTATTATCTTACAATTACCGAAAGTAAGAAGTTTACTAATGATGATGGTTCTTTCCATTACAAAAAGCATAAAATTTATTTATATAAAGAAGATTTTTCTGAATTTAAAGATATTTTAGGTGAAATGACAGATTATATCATTAATGAAAAAGGTGAAGAAGTTATCAGCGAACGGCATCAAAAAGATTTTAAAAGAGAAGAATATAATACAAATGAAAGTATTGTAGAAGATAAAGAAGAAACACCTGCATCACCCGAAAGTTTTACAGATGTTAATTTTGAAGATATTTAATTAAAAAATGACA
>JAGLKH010000151.1 GCA_023141985.1 Flavobacteriaceae bacterium
TGACATCGAACTCGTTCGATACAAATAGAGTTGTCATTCCTGTGTCCGCGTGTCGCCGAAGCTTTGCCTACTTCGCTGAAGTAGAAAAGCTACGAAGGCTGAAAGCGGAGGAGCAAGACAGGAATCTAAAAAAAATCTTAAAAGACTTAAAACCGTTACTTTTTAGTAACGGTTTTTTTATATTTATGCCCTAACTAAATTAACTAATGAAAAAACTATTCTTACTTAGCTTCTTGTTTTGTGCAATACTTCAAGCTCAAAACAACATTGATTTATCATATTACCTTCCACAAAGCGTAACTTATAATAAAGCAATACCAAATCCTGAAAGTGTTATTGGCCATCAAGTTGGCGAGTGGCACGTAACACATGATAAATTGGTGCAATATGCATATGCTCTTGCCAATGCTTCAGATAGAATTACTATTGAAGATCGTGGTAGAACATTTGAAGACAGACCCATATTATTGTTAACTATTACATCGCCTAAAAATCATCAACGTATTGATGATATTCGTAAAGCACATATAGATGCTACTAATAGCAATTCTAATACTAAGGTTTCTAATATGCCAATTGTGGTTTATCAAGGGTTTTCTATTCATGGTAACGAAGCAAGTGGTGCAAATGCAGGACTTTTAGCCGCTTATTATTTGGCTGCAGCCCAAGGCGATGCCATTAATGAATTATTAAATAATACAGTTATATTATTCGACCCTTCTTTTAATCCTGATGGCTTACAACGATTCGCCTATTGGGCAAATACAAATAAGAGTATTAATCTCAATCCAGATCCAAACGATAGAGAATACAGCGAGGTTTGGCCCGGAGGTAGAACCAACCATTATTGGTTTGATATGAATCGTGATTGGTTACCGGTACAACTTCCAGAGTCTCGTGCCAGAATTGCTACATTTCATAAATGGTTGCCAAATATTTTGACAGATCACCATGAGATGGGAACGAATTCAACCTTCTTTTTTCAACCAGGAATACCCTCAAGAACACATCCTTTAACGCCTAAATTAAACCAGAAACTTACTAGAGAAATTGGTAATTATCATGCTAAAGCTTTCAATAAGATTGGCTCATTATATTATACAGAAGAGAGTTTCGACGATTTTTATTATGGAAAAGGCTCAACATTTCCAGACATTAATGGTGGTATCGGAATTTTATTTGAACAAGGAAGTACTAGAGGTCATATTCAAGAAAGTGATAATGGAATATTAACGTTTCCGTTTGCTATTCGCAATCAATTTACTGCAGCACTATCTACTTTAGATGCAGCCAAGAATATGCGTGAAGAAATATTAACTTATCAACATAACTTCTTCAAAAATGCGCGACGTGAAGCTGCTAAAGAAAACGGAAAAGGGATTGTTTTTGGAGATGAAAAAGATGCTGCCAAGACCTATCATTTAGCAGAAATCTTAAATCGACATAAAATTAAGTTTAATGAAGTAAAACAGGATTTTACAGCCAATGGTAAGCGTTTTAAAAAAGGACACAGTTACATTATTCCTAAAAACCAAAAGAACACACGTTTAATAAATGCTATGTTCGAAAAGCGTACCACATTCCAAGACAGCTTGTTTTATGATATTTCGGCATGGACATTTCCATTGGCATTTAATCTAGATTATGCCGAAGGTGTTTCTACTAGTAATGCAGGATCAGAAGTTACAGATTTACAATTTAAATCAGGAATCGTTTCAGGGCAAAGTAATTATGCTTATCTCATGGAATGGCATGAATACTATACTCCAAAAGTTTTAAATAAGCTATTAAATAAAAATATTAGAGCTAAAGTTGCAATGAAACAATTTAGCTTAAACGGAAAAAAATATGACTACGGAACCATTTTAATTCAAGTTCAAAATCAAAACATGCTCTCTCAAGAATTACACGCCTTATTAAAGCATTTAGCTAGAGAAGGTCATGTGCAAATTGATGCTGTTTCTACCGGGTTAACTCAAGGAATTGATCTGGGAAGCAACCATTTTAGAGCTTTACAAAAACCAAAAATCGCATTACTGGTAGGAGATGGAATTTCATCCTATGATGCTGGAGAAATTTGGCATTTATTTGATACACGTTACGATATTACTGTAACAAAGTTGGATACCAAAACTATTGGCCGAGCCGATTTAAGCCGTTATAATACCATAATTATGCCTAATGCCCGATCCTTAAGCGAGTCTAATACCAAAAAGATTAAAACCTGGGTTGAAAATGGAGGTACTATTATAGGATACAGAAATACAGTAAAATGGTTTAACACTAAAGAACTGGCAAAATTGGAATTTAAAAAAGTTGAAGTTCCTGCTAAAAATGTAACCTTTGAAGAACGGAGGGATTTTAGAGGTGCCCAGGTTATTGGTGGTGCCATTTTTGAAGCAGAAATTGACAGGTCACATCCCATAAATTTTGGTTATAAAAACAATAAAATTGCATTGTTCAGAAATACAACAATTTTTATGAAACCAGATAAGAACAGTTATAACAACCCAATACAATATACAAAGCGTCCTATTTTAGCTGGTTACATTTCTAAACCAAACTTAGATAGCATTGGTAGTACAGTACCTTTACAAATAAAGCCATTAGGGAAAGGCAAGGTTGTTGCGTTTACTGATAACACAAACTTCAGAGCTTTTTGGTATGGTACAAATAAGCTGTTAATGAATGCGATTTTCTTTAGAGAAGAACTATAATTTTACAGCAAAAAGGGCAAGGCCTAAAACACAAAACAAATATAGCATTGCTGTTTTAATGCCGAATAAAGCAAACAAAACAAAAACAAATATTAATACATACAAAGGGACTAGAGTTATAGCTATCGCGAACCTAAAAGTAGATGTAAACTCTATTTCCTTTATTTTTGGCTGAGCTATAAACTTCCACACCAAATAAGGAGGTAAAATATTGATTATTAATAAGAATTTAAATATTGAACGTATCCACTTAATATGTGATTTAGGCTTAGCTTCACAATCCTTAAAATCACTAGCTATGCATTTATTTATTTCTATAGGGTCTAAGTAATCCATATTTAAAGCATCTAACTTTTTAATTGTTTGTTCGTAACCTTCAGTTGGAATATGAGTCGTCAATTTTGAGATTTGAGATTGAATGCTTAGTTTTAATTTCATAACAGCTGCATTTCTATTATCAGAAACAAAGGATTTAGCAGCAATAGGCTCTCCAAAATAAATAGAGGTGCTATCTACAAAATTTTTAGCATTGATAAAATTTAAACCTACCGGAACGAGTTGTAAGTCGGTTTCCGGATATTTTTCAAATGTATCAAAAACGATACGTGTAAATCCCCTACTTAAAGGGCGTACAGTACGATTTAGGTTATGGCTACCTTCGGGAAAAACAACAACAGCTTCGTTTTGATGTAGTAACGTTGTACACGAATTAAAAATGGAGTGGTTATTAGTTAAATTACTCCAACCATCTCTAATGCGATACACTGGCAGCATACACAAACTCTTTAGTAATTTACTTATAATAGGGTTTTTAAACACACTTGCTCTTGTTAAAAAATAAGAAAATCGCCCACACTTAGTCGCGATTAAAAGTGCGTCTAATAAAGCATTTTGATGATTCGACAAGAATAATACCGGCTTATCTTTAGGAATGTTTTCAGCATTTACCACTTTAATTTTCTTGAAATAAAAGAATAGCCCTAATTTAATATAGAATCTGACGCTATGTAACCAAATCTGTTTCATCTGTATATTCTTATTGTTTTTTAATTGTAAGATGGAACATCCAAATAAACATCTTCCCTGTGTGACAAAAATTTTGATATAGATGTTTCAATTTTCAATACGCTGTTTCGTTTTAGAAGACCAATAAAATGCCAATAATAATCCGGAAATAATATGCCATATCCCCCAAAATGCTGCTAAAATTGCCATTCCACCTAAGCCATTAAAAAAAGTAAAAATTAATAATAATCCTAATCCTGAGTTCTGAATTCCTGTCTCAATTGCTAAAGTTTTCTGATTTTTAAACGATAACATAAATAGTTTAGCAACTAATAACCCTAACAAAATGGCTAATATATTATGACTTATTCCTATTAATAATACATGATGAATATAATTATTAAAGACATCCAAATTGTTTGAAAATGCTATAATGACAATTGCAACAAAAACGATTATTGAAAAAGGCTTTAAAAATTTTGAAAGCTTGATTGATAATTGTGGCTTCTTACTTCGCATAAACATTCCTAATACTAAAGGAATCCCCAATATAAGTATCACCAATTTCACCAAATCAAACGGTTCGAGTTCTACCGTTTGTAAAATTTGTGCTGTTGGTTCGTATAAATTACCATAAAATTTAAAATTAAAAGGAGTCATAAATATCGCTAAAAATGTAGCAAATGCTGTTAGACTCACAGATAACGCTGTATTCCCTTTGGCTAAATGTGTCATGAAATTGGAGATGTTACCTCCGGGACAAGCAGCAACCATCATCATTCCTAAAGCAATGCTTGGCTGTGGTTTAATAACTATTATTATTAAAAATGTGAGCAGTGGTAATAATACAAACTGTGATAAAACACCTACCAAAATTAATTTTGGTTGACGTAATAAAATCTTAAAATCGTCTAAGGTGATTGATAAAGCTACTCCAAACATTACTATGGCTAATGCTATATTTAAAATCAAGAGTCCGTTACTGTCAAAATTTATTTGTACGTCGTCAAGTTCTTGCATAATCATTTAAGATACAGTTGAACCATTTTTTACTTTCACTTCCGGATTAAGTAAAATAACTTCTTTATCCTTTACAGCTCCAAGCACAAGACATTCACTCATAAACTTAGCAATTTGCTTTTTAGGAAAATTTACAACAGCAACAACTTGTCTATTTAATAAATCTTCTTTAGAATAAAGCGATGTTATTTGTGCTGATGATTTCTTAATCCCTAATTCACCAAAATCAATGGATAGTTGGTAAGCCGGATGCCGTGCTTCGGGAAAGTCATTAACTTCAATTATAGTACCTACTCGTAAATCAGTTTTTGTAAAATCTTCAAAAGTAATAGTATTACTCATAAGTTTGTTTAGTTAGTTAGATGCTGAAGATATGAAATTTCAATTAACTTAAAGTATGACAACTTGAAATTTGGAATTTTAAAATTGATGAGTTCTTTAAATTTTAAGTATTTTTATTCATAATTAAAATATTATGTCAAGAACACCTTCTAACATGATTCCTTTAGGAACATTAGCACCAGATTTCAATCTGTTAGATACTATAAGTGATAACTATATTGATTTACAAAACGCTAAAGGAAAAAAGGGAACTGTCATTATGTTTATTTGCAACCATTGTCCTTTTGTTATTCATGTGAATTCTGAATTGGTTGCTATAGCAAATATTTATGCTAAAAAAGGGGTTAATTTTATTGCTGTTTCCAGCAATGATGCTGAAACCTATCCTCAAGATGGCCCAGGCCAAATGAAGGTTCATGCCAAAAATATTGGCTATCCTTTTCCTTATTTATACGATGAAACTCAAAACATAGCAAAAGCTTATGATGCTGCTTGCACTCCAGATTTATATTTGTTTAATGCTGAATTAAAATTAGTTTATCGTGGACAATTAGACGATTCTCGTCCAGGGAATAGAATACCTGTAACTGGAAATGACTTGCGCAATGCTTTGGATTGTTTGCTTAAAAATGAAGAAAACATGACGGCACAAAAACCTAGTATTGGTTGTAATATTAAGTGGAAGAAATAATGAAGAACAAATGTTTTGTTTGTTTGTTTTGTTTTTGTTTTTTTTCAATTGTTGGTGAAAAACACCAACAATGGCATTAATGTTTTGTCTCTGGAAATATTATGTAATAAACAGTTATATTTTTTGAATATAATAAGTTGTGCAACATTAGAAAAATTCTGAAAAAAAACCAATTTACTAACTGAAAAAGGGAGTTCACTCATTCTGACTTATATGAAACCATAGTTTTTGAAAAAATCAGAATTATTAACAAATTAAATGAAAATCAAATGAAAAAAATCGGACTCATCTTATTATTGACTTTACTAACTTTTTCGCCATTGTTGGTGTTTTTCACCAACAATTAATTAAGTAATACTTTTATAAATGAAATCCCATAAGTTTAATCATATTAAAGAATGTCCGCAATTTTATACAGCAACAATTCTCGATTGGAAAAAATTATTAAAACCAG
>JAGLKH010000152.1 GCA_023141985.1 Flavobacteriaceae bacterium
CTGGGGTTTTGAATGTTTCATTAAAGCGTTCAGATCTGGCAAGTCTTGCTAATATGACTACAGCCAACGCTATTAGAGTTCTTTCTTCCTTTAGTAAAGAAAATTTAGTTGATGTTAATCGCAGAAACATTAAAATAATTGACCTAAAAGTTTTGAAAGATATAAGTACTTTCGATAGATAATATACTTTCTAGCTTAATTACATCAAAAAGCCCTAATTAAAGGGCTTATAATACTTTCGTTATATTTTAAATGATTGTTAATTAAGTAAGGTTACTTTCCAATACAGAAATTAGCAAATATGTTTCCTAGAAGATCATCACTGGTAATCTCTCCTGTAATTTCGGCAAAATGATACAGTGCCTGGCGAATATCTATAGCTAGAAGATCGCCTGAAAGATTATCATCCATTCCTTGTTTTACTTTTTGGATGTCCTCAAGTGCTTTTAATAAAGCATCGTAATGTCTTGAATTTGTTATTATGGTTTCATTATTACGCAATGCTCCTGTATTTACAAATTCTAAAAGTTTGATTTTTAATTCTTCTACCCCACTATTTTCTTTAGCGGAAAGCAATAGTAAATTATCGTAGTTGAATTGAGATCTGATCATATCCTTATTTGCCTTGTCAATTTTATTCGCAATAACCAGTAATGCTTTGTCAGGAAATTTATTTTGAATACGCTTTATTTCTGTATTGGTACTATCAGCGTTCACTTCAGTCACAGTTGAAGCATCCAACAAATACATAACCACTTGTGCTTGTGATGCTTTTTCAAAGGTCTTTTTAATTCCAATAGACTCTATAACGTCTTTTGTTTCTCTTATTCCGGCAGTATCGATAAATCTAAACCCAATACCTCCAATATTTAATTCGTCTTCAATAGCATCTCTTGTTGTTCCTGCAATCTCACTAACAATAGCTTTTTCCTCATTTAATAGGGCATTAAGTAATGTAGATTTTCCAACATTGGGTTCTCCAATAATAGCGACAGGTATTCCGTTTTTAATCACATTTCCAACAGCAAAGGAATCAATTAAGTGTTTCAACACTTTTATAATACGTGTAATTAAATCTTTAAACTGCTCACGATCAGCAAATTCTACATCTTCTTCAGCAAAATCTAATTCCAATTCTATTAATGATGCAAAATTTAATAACTCATCTCGCAAAGCTTTAATTTCGTTGCTAAATCCTCCTCGCATTTGCTGCATAGCAATTTGGTGAGAGGCCTCGTTATCGCTGGAAATTAAATCTGCTACTGCTTCTGCCTGGCTCAAATCTAATTTTCCGTTTAAAAACGCACGTAAAGTAAACTCCCCCGGGTGAGCAACTCTGCATCCATTACGAAGAAATAACTGAATGATTTCCTGTTGTATGTATGGGCTTCCATGACACGATATTTCAACTACATTTTCGCCTGTATAAGATTGTGGATCTTTAAAAACTGAAACCAGAACCTCATCTAATTCTTTTTCATCTTTTATAATATGCCCAAGATGAATAGTATGTGTACTTTGTTTTGAAAGTTGTTTACCACTACCCGATCTAAAAAAGGATTCACAAATAGTTATAGCATCCTTACCAGAAATTCTAATAATAGAAATAGCTCCAACTCCTGGTGGTGTTGCTAATGCAATAATGTTATCCTTATTTATCATTAAAGTAAAAATTTTAGCAAAAGTAGTAAAATAGATAAAGGACTATCTTATAAATAAGCTAATAATGAGGCATCTTAACAAAATTTAACGTCTTAAATATATAAATGATATTATATTTACAGCAAATAAATTGAACATGAAAAAAACGCTTTTATTATTATCGATAGTAGCATTAGTGTATTCTTGTAAAAAACAAGAGTCTTTGCCTCCAAATACATATGAAATTACTGTATCAGCTAAAGGCGTAATAAATGGGTTACGGTCTTATATTAAACTAATAGACCAAAAGAAAAAAGAAATTATAATAGATACAGCTATAGTAATGAATGAGACATTTACTTTTACTGGAAAAGTAAGTGGTCCTTCCATTCGTGTATTATCAATAAACAGTATAAAGGGCAGTCTTCCTTTTGTTTTAGAACCTGGACGAACTACTATAGAAATATATAAAGACAATATTTATTCTTCTAAAATAGACGGATCATCAAATAACAGTGAGTATAATCTATTTAAAACTAACTATAAAGAAAAGCTAAATGCCATTTCTGAAATAAAAAAATTAGCTGGAGATGCAAGGCAAAATGAAGATCGGACTCAACTTGAAGAATTGAGAGCAAAAGATCGAACATTAAGTGCTGCTTTAAATGGCTATGCCCATGAATTTATTGGAGAACATCCAAACTCTGACCTTTCATTGTTGTTATTAGAAAGTCAAATGATTGGAGGAAATCAAAGCATTGATGAATTCAAAAACAGTATGACTGTTCTAAAAAAAGTTCTTAGCAGAAATGTTTTTAACAAAGGTATAGGCAAAAAAATTGAAGCCTTTATATATAGATTAGAAGCACAAAAAAATCTGGAAATTGGAATGGTTGCTCCAAATTTTACATCAACCACTCCAAATGGTGAAAAACTTGTATTAAATGATATAAAAGGGAAAGCAACGATTATAGATTTTTGGGCTTCATGGTGCAGACCATGTAGAATAGAAAATCCTAATGTTGTTAGGGTTTATGAAAAGTACCATGATAAAGGATTGGAGATTATTAGTGTTTCTTTAGATAAAGCCGGACAAAAAGAAAGATGGTTAAAAGCTATTGAAGATGATAAAATGAATTGGCATCATGTATCTAATTTAAAATTTTGGAATGAGCCTGTTGCCCGATTATACAGAGTGAACTCAATACCGGCAACGTTTATTTTAGACAAAGACGGTAAAATTGTTGCTAAAAGACTTAGAGGAAATGCTTTAGAACAAAAGATAGCAGAGTTACTCGACTAACTAAAATCTCTTCTATAAAATATTTTATATTTTTCCTGTTTTTCGCATTACATATAAGAGAATAATTGGGATAGCAAGAAGGCCAACCATAAATAAATTTTCTTTAAACAACCAGGGAGCCATTACTAATGTAATTACATAACCCCCAATAGCTCCTCCAAAATGTGCGTCATGGCCTATGTTACCGACTCTATTTTTCATTCCATAAATAGAGTATAATAAATATCCAATACCAAATACATATCCCGGTATTGGAATTGGAATAAAAAACATATATAATCTCATATCCGGATTCAATAGAATTGCAGAATATAATATTCCGGTAACTGCTCCACTTGCTCCTACAGCACTATAATGATACTCGTTTTTATGAAAATAATAGGACAATAAATTTCCTACAACTAAACTTCCAAAATATATAATCACAAAGTTAAGTTGCCCCAAGCCAATAACTTCATTTGCAAAAAAGTATAAGGTAAACATATTAAAAAAGAGATGCATTTCGTCTACATGCAAAAATCCGGAGCTAATTATACGCACTTGTTCGCCTCTTTTTATACCACCAACATTAAATTTATACTTTTCAAAAAAAGAAAAATCCCGAAATCCTTTCATTGAAAAGAGAATATTAACTCCTATAATAATTATTGTAACTAAACTTAAATTGCCCATAAAGTGTAAACGTTAATATTAAATATAATATATACTGATAGCATTCAGTATATTTGCTTTTGCAAATCTAAAATTATTTCATGCAATTTCTTGCTTACATTGTAATTTATCCGTTTTTATGGCTTATTTCTATACTTCCGTTTAGATTATTATATACACTTTCAGATGGTGTTTTCGTTTTAATCTATTACGTTTTTGGTTATAGAAAACGTGTTGTTAAAGAAAATTTGAATCTTATTTTTCCCAAAAAGTCTGATCAAGAGATCAAAAGAATCACAAAAGCATTTTATCATCATTTATGCGATATGATTTTAGAATCAATAAAATCTATGACCATTAGTGAATCTGAAATGAAGAAGCGTTTTGTTTTCACAAATTTTGAAGAAATACACAAAATCACCAATCAAAATAAAAGTATAATCTTGATGTGTGCACATTACGGAAGTTGGGAATGGATTTTTATTCTTCAAAAACATACTCATGTAAAAGGATATGCAATATACAAGCGATTGGCAAATAAGTATTTTGATGCATTAGTAAAACGAATTAGAGCAAAATACAATACGTTCTTAATCACAACTAAAGAAACTATAACTGAGCTAACAAAATCCAAAATGGCTGGAGAAATTAGTATTAGTGGATTTGCTTCAGATCAGTCCCCCAAAGTTAATAAAGCTTTTTATTGGAAAGAATTTATGGGTATAAAAGTACCTTTACATACTGGTGCTGAGATGATAGCAAAAAAACTTGATATGGCAGTTGTGATGTTTAAAGTGAAACGTTTAAAACGTGGTTATTATGAAACTACTTTTGAAACATTAGCACTAAACTCAAGAGAATACAAAGATTATGAAATAACTGATAAGTTTTTCAGTTTAGTTGAAAAACAAATCCTTGAAGCTCCTGAATATTATTTATGGACACACAAACGTTGGAAACATAGAAATAAAGTACCGAATGAATTTCAGTAATTAGAGTGTAAACCAATCGTTAATTTTATCTGTTCTTGATGCTGTACTAAATGATTTATGTGTAAACTCATTAGTTAGCTTATCATAGTCATAGTCTTTAGCCCATGTTTCATGATTTTTTGCTAATGCTTTAATACTCTCACAAACAAAACTAATTTCATCATTTGTTGTTGTAGGATGTATTGACATACGAATCCAACCTGGCTTTCTTATAAGCTCTCCAATAGATATTTCTTTGGTTAATGCATTAGACATTTCATGATCTACATGTAATAAAAAATGACCATAAGTACCAGCACAGCTACAACCACCACGTGTTTGAATTCCGAATCTGTCATTTAATAGCTTAACGCCTAAATTAAAATGCAGATCATCAATATAAAATGAAATCACTCCTAATCTATCTTTATGCTTTGGTGCAAGAATATTAATATTGTCAATATTTCCGAGTTCATTAAATATGGTTTGTAAAATTTCATGTTCTCTGTCTAACATATTTTTCACTCCCATTTGCTCTTTTAACTTAATTGCCAAAGCAGTTTTAATAGCCTGTAAAAAACCCGGTGTCCCTCCATCTTCTCTATCTTCAATATCGTCAATATATTTATGTTCTCCCCAAGGGTTGGTCCAACTCACTGTTCCACCCCCCGGACAATCAGGAATCATATTATGATATAGTTCTTTGTTAAATATTAATACCCCGGAAGATCCCGGGCCGCCAAGAAATTTATGTGGTGAAAAGAAAATAGCATCTAAAGCAGCGTTCTTATCTTCAGGATGCATATCTATATCTATATAAGGTGCTGCACAAGCATAATCCACAAAACACACACCACCATAATTATGCATCATCTTTGCTATATCATGACACGGAACCTGAATTCCCGTAACATTAGAGCCTCCTGTAACGGAAGCAATTTTTAGAGCAAAATCTTTATACTCTTCTAATAGTTCTTTAAGATTATCTAAACTAAACAATCCATCTTTTCCCGGTGGAATGACTACAACTTTTGCCATGGTTTCTAACCAGGACGTTTGATTAGAATGATGCTCCATATGAGTGATAAATACAACAGGTCTAATTTCATCAGGAATGTTTGTATACCGTTGTAAATTCTCTGGTATTTTTAATCCAAGAATGCGTTGAAATTTATTTACCACACCTGTCATTCCGCTACCTGAAACAATTAAAACATCGTCTTCATTGCTATTTACATGCTCTTTAATAATAGCTTTAGCTTTATGGTAAGCCATGGTCATAGCGGTTCCGGATTCTGTTGTTTCAGTATGAGTATTGGCTACATAGGGTCCAAAATCATTAAGGATTTTTTCTTCTATAGGTCGATATAACCTGCCAGATGCTGTCCAATCGGTATATATAATCTTTTTACGACCATAAGGCGATTCAAATTCAAGATCAATACCAACAATATTATCTCTAAAGGGTTTAAAGTATTGTTCTAATTTTGAACCTTTGGTATTTTGAATATTTGTAGTAATCATTGTAAATATCTTGTTTCAAAAATACTAAATCTTTGCAATTCCTTTTATTTCTGTTATAATACTATTTGCTAATTCATCAGCTTCCAATTGCGATTTTGCTTCTGTATATATCCTAATAATTGGCTCTGTATTACTCTTCCGCAAGTGCACCCAGTTTTCAGCAAAATCAATCTTTACACCATCTATGGTTGTAATATTTTCATTTGCATAACGGGATTGTATTGTTTTTAATATATCATCTACATTTAAACTTGGTGTAAGCTGAATTTTTTGTTTACTCATAAAATAATTGGGATAACTATTCTTGAGTTCACTTACTTTCATGCTTTTTTCAGCTAAAAGACTTAAAAAAAGTGCAACTCCAACCAAAGAATCTCTTCCGTAATGTAATTCCGGGTAAATAATTCCGCCATTTCCTTCGCCTCCAATAATAGCATTATTGGTTTTCATAAGGGCTACAACATTAACTTCTCCCACAGCACTGGCTTGGTAAGTCTGCCCATATTTTTCTGTAATATCGCGTAAGGCTCTGGACGAACTCATATTACTTACTGTATTTCCCGGAGTTTTGCTTAACACATAATCTGCACATGCCACTAATGTATATTCTTCGCCAAACATTTCGCCATCTTCACACACAAAAGCCAAACGATCTACATCCGGATCTACAACAATACCAAAATCGGCATGCTCCTTTACGACTAATTCTGACAAGTCCGTTAGATGTTCTTTTAAAGGTTCCGGATTATGAGGAAAATGTCCGGTAGGTTCACAATATAGTTTTACAGCATGTACGCCTAATCGTTCTAATAATAACGGAAT
>JAGLKH010000153.1 GCA_023141985.1 Flavobacteriaceae bacterium
TTTATCCTTGTTCCCATTAAATGCATACAACGATATTCCTTTAAAAGTGTTTAAACTTTGATTAATTATGAATATGATTTTTTAATCATAATTTTATTAAACAATTAATCAAAATTAAATAATATTTAACAAAATAAATTATATTTAATTTATTTTCCAAACTTTTTATAAGTTTTATGCTGTTTTTTGAGATAGTTGAAGTTGTGAAGCTTTAGCCTAAATGATAATCCAAATCTTTAACCATTTGAAATTTACAATAAGTAACTTGTTAATCTGAAAAAAGTGTCTATTCTTTATAAACTCTATTTTCTTGCTCAGTAACTCTTATAAACGTTGTACGTTTGGTAAGTTCCTTTAAACGTTGTGCACCAACATAGGTACAGGTACTACGTATACCTCCTAAAATATCTTGTAATGTTGTTTCAACATTACCTTTAAATGGTACTTCGACAATTTTACCTTCAGAGGCACGATACTCAGCAACTTCACCAACATGCTTTTTCATAGCAGTACTGGAACTCATGCCATAAAACTGTTTAAATGGTTTCCCATTTCGTTCTATGAGCTCTCCACCACTTTCTGTATGTCCGGCTAGCATGCCACCGAGCATTACAAAATCGGCGCCAGCTCCAAAGGCTTTAGCTATATCACCTGGAAAGACACAACCTCCATCGCTAATAATTTGCCCACCTAAACCATGAGCAGCATCTGCACATTCTATGATTGCTGATAGTTGTGGGTAACCAACACCAGTTTTTATGCGTGTAGTACAAACAGAACCTGGCCCAATACCAACTTTTACAATATCAGCACCAGATAATAAAAGTTCTTCAACCATTTCTCCGGTCACTACATTTCCAGCAATTATAACTTTGTTAGGATAGGTTTCTCTGGTCTGCTTCACAAAATCTGCAAAACGTTCGCTATAACCATTTGCCACATCTATACAAATGAATTTAATAGCAGGATTTGAGTCAAGTATTGCTGCTAATTTTTCAATATCTTTTGGTTTTATACCTGTACTTATAGCGATATAATCCCCAATGCCTTTAGGTGAATTTGCCATAAACACATTCCAATCTTTAATAGCGTAATGTTTGTGTATTGCTGTAATTAATTTATTTTTGGCTAATACAACGGCCATTTCAAAAGTGCCTACAGTATCCATATTTGCAGCTATAACAGGAACACCTTGCCAACTATTATTTGCATGTAAAAATTTAAATTCTCTTTGCAGTGAAACCTGAGATCTACTCTTTAAGGTAGAACGTTTGGGGCGAATCATGACATCTTTAAAGCCTAATTTTAGGCCGCTTTCTATTCGCATTTTCTTTGAAGTATTTGGTTACATACAAAGTTAAAAAAATAAAAAGTAAAGAATGAATTTTATAAAATAATTTTTAAGTAATTACTTAACAGCAATCATACTTATCTCTACGTTTACATCTTTAGGTAAACGTGCTACTTGTACAGTTTCGCGAGCAGGAGCCGAAGCATCATCAAAATAGCTACCGTAAACTTCATTTATTTGTGCGAAATTATTCATGTCGCTAATAAAAATGGAGGTCTTTACCACATTTTCAAAAGTCATGTCTGCAGCTGCTAAAACCTGTTTCATGTTTTCCATTACTTGCCTGGTTTCTGTTTTAATATCTGTTAAAACCAATGCTCCGGTTTCCGGTTTAAAAGCTATTTGCCCAGAGGTATATAGTGTATTTCCGCTTAAAACAGCTTGGTTATATGGACCAATTGGAGCAGGAGCCTTTGAAGTAGTAATAATTGTTTTCATGAAAAATTTGTTTTTCATTCCCATAAAAATGGGAATCATTATCTATTCTATGTATGCAGCTTTTTACTGCATTTTATTTTAAAGTTGTCTATCACGTGTTTTTCGTTTTTCGTATTTTAAATCTTTTAAAATACTAGACCTTATGCCTATAAAGAAGTTCCAGGAACTACGAGAGCTAAAAGGTATCCATGTAAAACTCATTCTCCAGCTTAACAAATCGCGTTCAAATCCTAAATTTGTATAGGTAACACCTTTATTTTTTAAATCGTAACCAGAAGAAGCTCTAACACTCCACCTTGGTGAAATATCTATTTCAGTTGAAAACATTAGAGAATGTGAAGTAATCTCATTTTGTCTACGCGTATTGCTATAATTTACGGCATATGCCAAACGTAAATTCCATGGCATTTTATTTGTATACAATGCACTGGGCTTCTCTTTTTCTTTGTCTTTATTATCGGAGCTTAATCTTCTATCGGCAAAATCTTCAGGCTTTCCAAACAAATCATCTTTACGACCACCACTACGTAAAGATTCTTCAGTAGCAGATTGGTTTTGGCTATCATCCTTTTCAAAATTTTTACTGGAAAGTGTATAATTCATGGTTAGATTGGCACTGGTTAACCTAAAAAGACTTCCTCCATTCTCTATATTAAATTTATCGATCTTTTTGTTGTTATTATCTAAAGCATAAGGGTCTAAAGTTGCTCCAAAGTTTATACTCATTTTATTATCTAAAATTTGAGTCCCTCCACTCATTCTTATCGGACTCAAACGTAATGAATCTCCAGAAATATTATAAGATGTAGAAAAATTTAAATTGTTAAGCAATTTAATTTTTTTAGCTTCGGTAGCTGTACTATCTCTATCTCTAACTTTAGCTTCAAAATTGTTACCTAATGATAGTCCAATAGAGCTTGAAAATGTATTACCGGGAATTCCAAAAAGTGATTGTTCAAAACGTGTATATTCTACTTCTTCTTGTGTTAATCCATCGGCATTAATAACTTCGTAAGTATCGTAATATTCATTGAAAGCAGGCGAAATATTATAACTAATAGAAGGACGCATAACATGCCTGATTTTTTGGATTTTTTTATCTTCACCAAAATCGAACATACCATAAATAGTTGTCCCCAAACTAGCGCTAAAATTGTAAGTTCTAAAGGCATCAAAACCGTTTACCTCTGTGGTTATAACTTCTTGAGAATCAACATCAAATTTTTTATTTACTGTTTTTATTGCCCAAGTTTCCTGATAATTTGAGCCTGTACTAAGACTTAAATACTTAAATAGTTTAAAATTTGTACTTATAGGAATTGAATGTTGCATACCTATTTTAGCTTCATCAAACATTTCTTTTTTAAAAAATAAGGAGTCTGTAGTTTGTATCCTGTTTTCGCCACGAACATTATATTGCAAGTTTATATTTTGAATAATCCCTTTTTTACTTCCAACTTTAGGAGCAAAAGGATAAACACGACTTACACTTCCCTGAAACGTGGGTAATGTCATGCTTATAGTTTCAGTATTTGTGTTTTGAGAATGTGTAGCCGTAAGACTAAAATTAACCTGTGGCTCTCCCTGAAAAGACTTTGAATAAGAAATAGAAGAGGATAATGTGTTGTTTAAAAAGTTTGAAGCGTTTAGCTGATTAATGGATTGTTGATAATAACGACTACTTCCTAAGTTTACAGATGCTGAAAAACGAGAATTTGGATTCGATTTTGCATCTTGACTATGAGACCACCTAATATTATATATAGAACTCTTGGCGTAATCCGGGAAGCCACGCTCACTGGTAATTAGGTTTTCAAACCGAAAACTTAAGTTACCTCTAAATTTATAACGCAAAGCATAAGCACTTTGAAGTCTTAAACCATAACTTCCATTGGTGTAATAATTTCCTAAAACAGCCAAATCCACATAATCATTAATGGCAAAATAATAACCTCCATTTTGTATATTATAGCCTCTATCGTTATCTTCTCCAAACGTAGGAAAGATTACTCCGGAAGTACGTTTTTTTGTTAACGGAAAAAATGCAAACGGTAGGCCTATTGGAGTTGGAACGTCTGCAATAAATAAGTTAGTTAATCCTGTAACCACTTTTTTTCCGGGAACGATTTTAGCTTTACGCAGTAAAAAATAATATTCCGGATTATCAGGATCTTCAGAGGTTGTGTATTTTGCACGATTAACAAAGTAAACCGAATCGTTTTCTTTCTTTGTTTTTTCAGAAATTATTAAACCTCCTTCTTGCTCTGTTCTGGAATTATAGATAATTGCTTTTTGTGTTTTTGTATTGAAAATTAAAGAATCCGGTTCTACAACATCACTACCTTGTTTAAATATTGGAGCTTGATTGTAATTGCCCAAAGAATCAATTATACCTTTTGCAGAAACTTCATTTTTGGCATAATCTATAACAATAACACCAGCATTAATATCCATATCCTGATAGTGCATTTCTGCTTCATTATATAGATAAATTTTTTCTTTCTTTTGGTTTATTGACACATAGTCGCTGGCTTTGTATTTCATGATATCTTCCAACAATTCTTTCTTTTTAGGAATACTATCTTGGATTGTAGAATCTTTAAGTTTTGGATTTACTGGTTTTGTTACCAAAGAGTCTATATTAATACTAATTGAATCTTTTGTGGTTTTTGGACTAATAACAGGTTTAGTTCTGGGTACATCCTGTGCATAGCTAAAAGTGTTTATAAGCACTGTAAAACTAAATGCGAAAAGTATTTGAAAGATATTTGTTTGCAATGCTTTTAGATGTATTTTTGTAAAAGTATGGCTCGGTTTTTGAATTGCCAAAGTTACATATATTTTTTTGTGATTATTTTTAATATTATAAAAAATTAAAATTTAAACCTGTACACAACTAGATTGGGTAATAAACCGAGTTTCAAAGCCATTAAAGTCTCTATGCAAACGAATATAAAATACCTTTTATTATCCTTTATATTTTTATTAACATGTTTCTCTTTTGCGCAAAAAACAACTGAAAAATTTGTAGTTGTACTCGATGCTGGACATGGAGGTAGAGACCCGGGAAATTTAGGCAATGGTTTTAAAGAAAAAGACATCGCTTTAAGTATTATATTAAAAATAGGAAAGGAGCTTGAAAAATATAAGGGCATTAAAGTTATTTATACACGTAAAACAGATGTGTTTGTAGACCTGTTTATAAGAGGTAAAATTGCGAATAGAGCTGATGCCGATTTATTTGTTTCTGTGCATTGTAATTCGTTTCATACACAAGTATATGGAACCGAAACTTATGTTCTGGGCACAAAAAGAAGTGAAACAAATTTTAATGTTTCCAAAATGGAAAATGAAGTTATCTTTTTAGAAGAAGATTACGAAAAAAATTACGAAGGATTTGACCCCAATAATCCTGAATCTTTGATAGGAATTACACTAATGATGGAAGATTATTTAGATCAGAGCATTTTATTAGCGAGTTATATACAAGATAATTTTACTAATAAATTAAAACGTTATAACAGAGGTGTAAAACAAGAAGGTTTTATTGTATTACATCAAACCTATATGCCAAGTGTTTTGGTTGAAACAGGATTTTTAACTTATAAGAAAGAAGGCGTTTATTTAAATTCTAATAATGGACAAACTGAAATGGCAACTTCAATAAAAGATGCTATTTTAAAATATAAGGAGAATATAAGCTTTGAATCTGTTGAAGATATTGTAATTAATGATTATGATGCTTCAATCGATAAACCTACAACATTTCCTGAAATTACGTTTAAAGTCCAAATTGCAGCAAGTTCAAGAAAGTTAATTACTAAGCCATATAACTTTAAAGGACTTAACGAAATCTCCAGGGATAAAGTAGGTAATATCTTCAAATATTTTTATGGCTCAACATCAGATTACTCAAAAATTAAAAAACAAAATAAAGAAGCTCTTAAAAAAGGATATGACACTTGTTTTATAGTTGCATTTAAAAATGGAGTACCAATAACTTTAACAGAAGCCTTAAAAACTCCATCAGATTAAAGTCGTTGTTTTTAAATTAATTGCTAATTTTGTGACCAATCAATAAATTTAATCGTTTGAAAATTTCTAGAGAAGTAAAGACTGCAGTATTGGTTATATCGGGAATACTCCTTTTTATTTTTATATTTAATTATTTAAAAGGTGAAAACATCCTTGATTCATCAAGAACATTCTATACAGTTTATGATAATGTAGAGGGACTAGCGTCCTCAACACCTGTAACCATCAATGGCTTATCTGTAGGTAAGGTGCAAAGCATAAGTTTTAAGGATGATGGATCAGGACGTTTAGAAGTTAAATTTTTAGTTGATAGTGATTTCGAATTCTCTAAAAACAGTAAAGCCGAACTCTATGAAGCTGGATTAATTGGAGGTAAAGCCATTGCTATAATTCCGGCTTTCGATAATGCCGAAAATGCAAAGAAAGGAGATTACCTGAAAGGTACAGTAAAAGCTGGTTTGACTGATCTCGTAAACCAACGCTTAACACCTCTTCAAGAAAAAATGGAAACAATGATGGTAAGTGCAGATTCTTTACTTACCAATATTAATAGTGTATTTGATGTGCAAACTAAAGCAAATCTAAAAAAAAGTATAGCAGAGTTAAGCTTAACTATAGAGTCGTTTAAAAACACTTCGGTGTCAATAAATAATTTGATAGCAAACAACCAGGAAAAGTTAAGTAGTACTCTTATCAATGTTGAAAATATTTCATCTAATTTATCGAAAATAACCGATTCTTTATCTAATGCAAACCTTGGAAAAACTATAAAAGAATTACAGGCAACTATTGTGAGTTTCGATAAAATTTTAGTTGGTATAGATAATGGAGAAGGCTCAATAGGCAAATTATTTAAAGATGAAGGTTTATACAATAATCTAAAAGGCGCAACAAAAGAAATGGAAGAACTGTTAAGAGATATCAAATTACATCCTAAGCGATATTTTAGGATTTTGTCTAAAAAGGAAATCCCTTATAACGATAACTAATCGATTAACTAACTAAACAGCATGAATTACTTACCAAACATACTTTTTGCAATTATTCTTGTTATAGGTATTGGGTATTTTACTAAAAACATAAAAAAACTTATTCGTAACATTAAACTTGGACAAGATATAGATGTTAGTGATAATAAATCTCAGCGTTGGAAAAATATGGCTATGATTGCT
>JAGLKH010000154.1 GCA_023141985.1 Flavobacteriaceae bacterium
AGTTTGATGATTCCTGTGAGTAAACAGAAAAAATCGAGTGACGAAATTTACAAAATAGTTAAAGATGCACAAGACAAATATAATGTTCCGATGTACACCACAAATAGTGGATATAGTATTAAAGGAATAGATTTAGGAAGTAATAATTTTAGAGCTCTTAAAAAACCTAAAGCAGCTTTATTAGTTGGAAATGGTGTGAGTTCTTACGAAGCTGGAGAAGTGTGGCACCTTTTAGACACAAGAGTAGATATGCCAATTACAAAATTACAAATGCGAAACTTTTCTAGAGCAAATCTTGATAAATACAATACACTTGTGATGGTTTCTGGTAGTTACAACCAATTAGATTCTTTACAAAGAAAAAAACTAAAACAATGGACGTCTAAAGGCAATACCTTAATAACTATTGCAGGAGCATCAAAATGGGTAATAGACAAAAAATTAGTTAAAGAAAAACTAACAAAAAAGCCTAAAGATAAAGACAGTACAAAAACTAAAAAAGTTGAACGTCTTCATTATGTAGATGCTTCGGAGCATATTGGCCGTGAGCGTCTTGGTGGAGCAATTTTTAAAGTAGACTTAGACATTACGCATCCACTTGGTTTTGGATATCGTTCATCATCGCTACCAGTTTACAAAAACAATACAGTATTTTTAGCACCTAGTAAAAATGCATATTCAACTGTTGCAAAATATGCCAAAGATCCCCATATTGATGGTTATATTTCTAACGATAATCTCGACATATTTTTAAAACCTTCAGCATCTATAATTGTAAGTTCTTCTGGAAAAGGACGCGTTATTATGTTTGCCGATAATCCTAACTTTAGGGGTTCCTGGTATGGTACAAACCGATTATTTTTAAATGCCTTATTTTTAGGGAATCAAATATCCGTTCCGAAAGGAAGAAACTAACAAACTCGTTTAAACTTTTTGGGTTTAACCGAAAAATGAAGCTTTTGTGCTTAATTGAATACTTTTTTCTATTGCATAGCATCGTTACGGAATCTAAAAAAGAAAAAAAGTAAGTGCAAAATGATTATTTTGCAGGAAATTTAAAAAATTTAAACGAGTTCAATACTAAACTAATATCATGATAAAAAAACTAACCATTCTTTTTGTATTCATTTTTTGCATGCAAAGTTTTTCACAAGACACTTATCTAGGAGATGGACCCTATTCTCAACTTATTATAAGAGGTGTAACTTTAATAAATGGTGATGGATCACCACCTCGTGGGCCAATAGATATTGTTGTAGAAAATAATAAAATTGTATCTATTCAAGTGGTAGGTTATCCAGGAGTAGCAATTAATCAAGATAGACGACCAAAATTAAAAGAAGGAGGTCATGAATTAGATGCCAATGGCATGTATCTGCTTCCGGGTTTTATTGACATGCATGGTCATATTGGAGGTAATGCACAAGGT
Source organism: Flavobacteriaceae bacterium (assembly GCA_023141985.1). GTDB lineage: Bacteria > Bacteroidota > Bacteroidia > Flavobacteriales > Flavobacteriaceae > PRS1. The sequence goes on from JAGLKH010000154.1 coordinate 1,430, forward strand.
GCAGATTCGGAATATGTATTTAAACTATGGATGGCTCATGGTATTACAACAGTTAGAGAACCTAGTGGTCGAGGCGTAGATTACACGAATGAATTGAAACGTAAAAGTAAAACTCATGAAATAGTAGCCCCTCGAATTTTTGGATATACAGCATTTGGGCAAACTAGTAGCTCGTTCAATCCATTAAATGATGCGCCAATTAGCACACCAGAAATGGCAAGACAATGGGTTAGAGCTAATGCAAAAAAAGGTGCAGAAGGAATTAAGTTTTTTGGTGCTGAACCAGAAATAATGGCAGCTGCTTTAGATGAAAATAAAAAATTAGGTTTAGGCTCTGCTTGTCATCATGCACAATTAAGTGTTGCTCGTTGGAATGTATTGCACTCTGCCAGAGCCGGACTAACTTCTATGGAACATTGGTATGGTTTACCAGAAGCTTTATTTGAAGATCGAACAGTTCAAAACTATCCTTTAGACTATAATTATCAAAATGAACAAAATCGTTTTGAAGAAGCTGGAAAATTATGGAAACAAGCTGCTAAACCGTATTCTGAGCACTGGAATAATGTAATGAATGAATTATTAGAACTTGATTTTACTTTAGATCCAACCTTCAACATTTATGAAGCAAGTCGGGATTTACAACGTGCACGTCGTGCAGAATGGCATGAAGATTACACCTTACCTTCTCTTTGGAAATTTTATGAACCCAGTAAAATATCTCATGGCTCGTATTGGCATTATTGGGGAACAGAACAAGAAATTGAATGGAAAAAGAATTTCAAATTATGGATGACTTTCGTCAATGAATATAAAAATAGAGGTGGCCGTGTAACTGTTGGTACCGATTCCGGATTCATTTACCAGCTCTATGGCTTTGCTTATCCAAGAGAACTCGAATTATTACGAGAAGCAGGATTTCATCCTTTAGAAATTATTCGTTCTGCCACTTTAAATGGAGCTGAAGCTTTGGGTTGGGATGATAAAATAGGCTCAGTTCAAATAGGAAAATTGGCCGATTTTGTTATCGTTGAAGAAAACCCATTAGTAAACCTAAAAGTTCTCTATGGTACCGGGGCTATAAAACTCACCGAAGATAATGAAGTGGTTCGTGTAGGAGGTGTAAAATACACAATAAAAGATGGTGTTATTTATGATGCTAAGCGATTGTTAGCAGACGTAAAAGCAATGGTAGATGCCGAAAAAGTGAAAACGAATTGGAAATTAAAACAACCTGGAATTAAGGATTAAAATTGTTCAACTATAGGATTATTTTCAATAATATTAGACAATACAATTTGTGTCCTGGTTTCTCCGTATGTAATTAGCTGATCTATAAAATGCTCTAAATGCTTTTGGTCTTTTAAAACAACTTCCATAACTATGTTTTCATTACCAGTAATTCTGAAACAATTAATAACTTCTGAAAAGGTTTTTACTTTACCTAAAAAAGGCTTAAGTCTTCCCATAAAAGCGCGTAAAGTAATAATAGCCTTTAACTGATTTCCTGTTTCAAAATAGGATAGCTTTGTGTAATATCCTTCTATTATTCCAGCGTCTTCCATTTTACGAATACGTTCTGCAACTGCTGGAGAAGAAATACCAACATGTTTAGAGATTTCGGTGTTAGTCTGTCTTGAATTCTGTTGTAAACATTCTAATATTTTCCAATTAATACTATCTATTTTCATCTGATTAAAATTTTTTAGCAATGAAAAATATGCAAAAAATTTCTGCACATTACTCACTACACTTATATGCTTTTTATTAGTATTCGTGAATCTTCGATTTCAGTAACCGCTTTACTCTCACATGAATTTATTTAATCATACTACCTTGCATTCTTTGATTAAAAAAATTCATGCTCGTGTCATTATTAAAGTAATTATACATAAAAATACTATTTTTTAAATATAATTAACAAAATAACTTTAATTATTAAATACATAAACTTCATTTACGATGTAACTTTGCATAATTGCTAGAAAAAAATGTTAAAGCCTCATCCAAAAAGTAATCTAAATCAATTGGTTATCTATCAAAAATCGATGGATATCTTCAAGTTAACTCGCCATATTGCGTCATTTATTTCTCAAGATAAAGATATTTTGTCAATGCATAAGTCTATAAGAAAGGTCGATCATTATGCAAGTAATTTAGTGATGGATGCTTTGGGTTTGGTGCCAAAAATTGCTGAAACTGAAAATCAAAAAAATCCAATTCTCAAGTTAAAGTATGCGAAGTCCTTAAGCTATTTTATAGATAGGTTATATAATAATTCCCTTAAACTTGAAAAAACTAAAACACAAGGAAAGGAGTTTTTAAAATTATTTCGTAAGGAATTAAAACAGTTACGTAAACTACATAAGCAATACGTTAATTCTATACTATAATTTTAAGTTAACTGCACACCTTACAATCAGCTTTGTCTTTAACTTCTCCAAAATAAATACCCTTTTTGGTTCTTTTTAAAATCACAACATTCCATATACCCTTGAGCTATTTGTTTTCTTGCACGCTGAATACGAGATTTTGCAGTGGATAATTGTGATTTAAGTTGTTTTGCAATGTCTTTCTGTTTCATTCCTTTTATATCGGAAAGAAATAGAAGGTCTCTATATTTTTTAGGTAAACGTTTTATAATGCTATATAAACAATCCTTTTCGTTGTGTACTGCTTTTTCTTCTTCTAAAATACTATTAGAATCCAAAAACTCACGTGTTATCTTCGACGTAAGCATACAAAGCATTTGGCCAGTTATACCCAATCAATTCCGATAGCTATCGGAAGAGCACAAGTTTTTACATTAAAGTCAAAAAACAATATTTCTAACTTAGATTCACGCTTTACTGAAACATTTATCCTGAATTTAGTTCAGGAAGTTCAGCATAAATCACGGGAATGACCTTTCGACTG
>JAGLKH010000155.1 GCA_023141985.1 Flavobacteriaceae bacterium
GTTCATGATAAGCATTGACTAAACAGACTAAAATATCCTGGAATCTATATCAAGTTTTCCCTTCTTAATAATCTTTATTTCCGAACTTGACATATGTTTTGGGTTCATTAAAATATTATACTCCTTAGGTAAAACCGCCGAAGGAACTCGCATCGCTAAACTCTTTTGAGATTGTAACCAAGCAGTACCTTTATCTTGAGTAAAACCAATTGGTGGGTTATTACGCCAATTTTCATCTAAACTTTTAATTTTCAATGTTGGCTTTATAAATTCATCAGGAATATCAACCTCAATAAACCCAAAGTCATTATTTATATATTTATATTCTAAATGCACTAACATTTCTAATACACAAAGTGATAAATTCTCAGAGAAATAAACCATATTGTATCCTGCATTATTCCAACGACCACCATAAAGGCGAGCACCTTCTCCACTTAAATCGCTTAAAAATTTCTGCTTAGCTATTCTGTAAACCTTCAAAATAAATATCTTTAAGAATATACACCATACTCTATACGGCCAAGTATATTAAGAATAAGATTTGTGCCAAAACTTGTATCTAAAAAATTAATAGGTTTTTGATAATTTAAATGGCGAACCTCACTATGTAACCAGGAAGTAAAAGCATCGAGCGTTCCTAAAACCTCTATCCCTTTGGAAATAACCTGAGCGATTTCTAAAACTTGCTCTGTACTGTAAACATTTAACAAATCGCTATCGCTTTTACGCTGAATTGTACGATGAGATACATGAATAAGATTGCTCATTTGTTCCATAGAAATACCAAGAATATTAATTAAAGTTATTACAACCGATTTAGGCAAACCTTTACGTGTAATTTTTATAAGATCTAAATCGCTACTTATAGTTTGACCAATCTTTGCACTACCACCTAAAACACTTATAATACGATCGTATTTATTTTGTAAGCCATAGAAAACTTCTGGCTCGTTAGCTAAACTACGAATAGGAATTTCTTGATTATAATTTTTCATTTTCACGACATTTGTCTCAAATATACTGTTTTTTGTCGTGATTTAAAAATTATCTGCCTGCATTTTTCAATAAGAACACATTTGAAATATTAAGTTAGCTCAAATTTATGAGTCCCTGAAAAAAGTTTGAGGTAATTTCTTTTTTTGCTTCAAGAGATTCCGAAACGAGTTCGGAACAAGCGACTCACACACTTTTTGTTTTACAAAATTTTAAAGATCCCAAACTCACTTCGTGATTTGGGATAAGCAGTCTGCACAATTTTTTAAAAAAAAATTGGCGGCCTGCTTACATATTCCTGCGATACTGTCCTCCTACTTCAAACAAGGCTTTTGTTATTTGTCCTAAAGAGCATCGTTTACACACTTCCATTAAAGCTTCAAAAATGTTTTCGTTATGAATGGCTTTGTGTTGCAAATCCTTTAAAACAGTCTCAGTATCATTGATTTTATGAAGATTTTCTAATGTTTGTATCTGAAATTGCTTTTCTTCTTCGGTTGCTCGAATTACTTCTACTGGTTGAATGGTCGGAGAACCCTTAGAGCTCAAAAATGTATTTACTCCAATAATTGGAAAGTCACCATTATGTTTTAAAGTTTCATAATACAGGCTTTCTTCTTGTATTTTACTTCGTTGATACATAGTTTCCATAGCACCAAGAACGCCTCCACGTTCTGTAATTCTGTCAAACTCAATAAGTACAGCTTCTTCTACCAAATCGGTTAATTCTTCAATTATAAACGACCCTTGAATTGGGTTTTCATTTTTTGCTAAACCAAGCTCTTTATTAATAATTAGTTGAATTGCCATGGCACGACGCACAGACTCCTCAGTTGGTGTGGTAATGGCCTCATCGTAAGCATTTGTATGTAGTGAGTTACAATTATCATAAATGGCATATAAGGCTTGAAGGGTTGTACGAATATCATTAAAATCAATTTCTTGAGCGTGCAAACTTCGTCCTGAAGTTTGAATATGATATTTCAACATTTGTGCTCTTGGGTTTGCACCATATTTGTACTTCATTGCTTTCGCCCAAATTTTACGAGCGACACGACCTATTACAGCATATTCAGGGTCGATACCATTGGAAAAGAAGAATGATAAATTTGGACCAAACTTATTGATGTCCATACCTCTTGAAAGGTAATACTCCACATAAGTAAACCCATTAGATAAGGTAAATGCTAATTGTGAAATAGGATTGGCTCCAGCTTCGGCAATATGATATCCGGAAATAGACACTGAATAAAAATTTCTAACTTTATTGTCGATAAAATACTCTTGAACATCTCCCATTAATCTCAAAGCAAATTCGGTAGAAAAAATACAGGTGTTTTGGGCCTGGTCTTCTTTTAAAATATCTGCCTGAACGGTTCCTCTTACTTGAGCAATAGTTTTTGTTTTTATATCTTGATACACTTCACTTGATAATATTTGATCTCCGGTTACACCAAGCAACATTAAGCCCAAACCATCATTACCTTCCGGTAAATTGCCATTGTATTTTGGGCGCTCTTTACCCTTATATATCTTCCTGATTTTAGCTTCCGTTTCCTTTTCAAGATTATTTTTTTTAATGTACAGCTCACATTGTTGGTCAATAGCTACATTCATAAAAAACCCTAATAACATTGGTGCCGGACCATTAATGGTCATACTCACAGAAGTCATTTCATTGGCTAAAATAAAACCAGAATACAATTTTTTAGCATCATCTAAACAACAAATGCTAACTCCTGCATTTCCTATTTTTCCGTAGATATCCGGACGATAATCCGGATCGTTTCCATAAAGCGTTACACTATCAAAAGCAGTTGATAATCGTTTGGCCGGTAAACCCATACTTACATAATGAAAACGCCTATTGGTGCGTTCCGGACCACCTTCGCCAGCAAACATACGTGCTGGATCTTCTCCATTTCTTTTAAATGGGTATAATCCTGATGCATATGGGAATTCACCCGGGACATTCTCTTGCAAACACCATTTTAAAATTTCTCCCCAAGCTTGATACTTTGG
>JAGLKH010000156.1 GCA_023141985.1 Flavobacteriaceae bacterium
TACTCTAATTTGTTTTACACTTTGCCAATACTCTTGATAGTTACTTTTTATTTGATATTCATTACTGAGTAAAACTCTAAAAAAATCATTAACTAAAGTTTTGAAATGTTTCTCTAAACAAAAAAAGGTGTCATTGGCTTTTTTATCATCAATATGCCAATGTTGCTTTGGTTGGTAATTACGTAAAAAGGCTTTAACCTTTTTGGAAACTACCATACCACCAAAAGTGAGTAAAACATCAGGTTGCAATTCCTTAAATTGTTCATTGGCTAATGGTGCAATAATTTTATCTATACATGGAAAAAACTTTTCATGGTGCAAGTTAGATGTAGCTTCTGTAAATACAATAACACTGCTATCATTGGCCAAAATATCCAGGTACTTTTGCGCGATCTCGTTTGGATAATTCACACCAACTAACACCATTTTCCGTTTGGCATTATTCCAAATAGAAGTATAATCCTCAATGTCTTCTAATTTTGGAGATTCAATATCAAGGCTTTGTTTTATTGGTATTTGTGAGACGGAGAATTCATCTACAATCTCATAAAGTGGTTCTTCAAAAGAAATATTAATATGTACAGGTCCTTTTTGAGTAATAGCAGTATTAAAAGCAGCATTTATTTCAATTTCATTTTGCTGTAGATTCTCTTGAGTTAAGTTTACTGAAAATAAAATATGATTTGCAAAAACATTTTCCTGATTTATGGTTTGCCCGTCACCAATTCCTATTAAATGCTTTGGTCTATCGGCTGATAATACCACTAAAGGAATATCGCTATAAAACGCTTCGGCAATAGCTGGATAATAATTTAATAATGCACTTCCTGAAGTACAAACCAAGGCAACAGGTTCTCGCAATTGTTGTGCAATTCCTAATGCAAAGAAAGCAGCAGATCGTTCATCTACAATACTATAACATTCAAAATAAGAGTGATTTGTATAACCAATGGTTAAAGGCGCATTTCTACTTCCCGGAGAAATAACAATGTGTTTTATGTTATTAGACTTACAAAGCTGAATAATGGTTTGAGCAAGTGGTTTTTTAGGTAGTTTCAAGTGTTGATCCTTATTGTTTTACAATGGTCATTTATATTACAAAATTACAAAACCCTTTTCATAATTTTAGCTTTATTAAGGGTTTCTTCCCATTCGTTTTCTGGAATTGAATCTTTAGTAATTCCGCCACCAATATATAATATAGCTTCATGATTTTTAAGTTGCATACAACGTAAATTAACATAGAGCGTAGAATTGTTAGCTTCAAATTCACCCAAAAATCCAGTATAAAACTCACGATTATAATTTTCATTTTTGAGAATAAACTGCTTGGCATTGTTTTTTGGCAAACCACAAACAGCTGGTGTTGGATGTAATATATTTATTAATCTCTTTAAATTGTTTGTTTCTTGTTTTATTGTACCGGAAATATCAGATCTCAAATGAAGTAAACTTCCGGCTTTTATAGTTTTAACTTCAGAAATACTTAAATCAGCAGCAACTTCTTTTAATTTATCCATTATAAAATTGCTTACTAATTGTTGCTCTTCAATATTTTTATTATCCCAATGTACATCAATGGTTTCCTCATATTGTTGAGTTCCGGCTAATGCCATTGTGTAAAAACGGTTATCTTTTATTCTTAGTAAGGTCTCAGGTGTTGCACCTAACCATAAACCCACTTTAGGATGAAACCAACAATAGACAAAAGCAGATTTGTATTTACTTAGCAAACCCTTAAAAATTGAAATTGGATTAGTTTCAGAAATCCTAATTATTTCTTGTCGCGATAATACTACTTTTTGAAATTGATTCACTTCAATAGCTTCTATCCCTTTTTGAACAAGATTTATATGATCTTTTTTATTATCTTTTGATGAGATTCCTGCCTCCCGATAGCTATCGGGAGCAGGAATGGCAGAAAGTTCTGAAATGAAATTTTCTATAGAAATTAATTCAGATTTTTCAAGCGGAATTAATACCGCATCTTCTTTATCTTCAAAAGGTGCAAATACAAATCCGCTTTCTTTAAAATCTGTAATTGTAAAAAGCTCGGAATCTTGCTGAAGCATTGCCTTGATTGTATTATCATCAGGTTTTCTATAAACTACAAAAGGCGACTCATTTTTAAACTGTTGCTCAAGACTTTCAAAGAAATCATCACAATTCATTTATTTAGATTTAGAAATCGCAACTGTAGTCAACTTGCACAGTGAAATTAAGTTATCGTGGTCATCAGTAATTCTAATATCAAACAATTGTGTAGTCTTTCCTTTATGAATAAATGTTGCTTTTGCAAATACATATCCTTCTTGTACACTTTTTATATGATTGGCCGAAATTTCAATACCTCGAATAAAGAAATCATCAGTATTTAAAAAAATTTGTGCGGCAAAACTCCCAACACTTTCAGCTAATGCAACAGTTGCACCGCCATGAAGCACACCGTCTGGTTGATGGACTCTTGAACTTACAGGCATTTTAGCAACAAGAAAGTCCTCTCCCAGATCAATCATTTCTATGCTTAAGGTTTCCATTAATGTATTTTTACAAACTGAGTTAGCGTGAGCTAAAATTTCTTCTTTAGATAATTGCATAGAAATAATATATTTTTGTAAAAATACAAAATGAGTATAAACAAAATTAATTTTTTGTATTTCAACCTTAATAATTAATTATTTTATGCGAAAGCGTAGCGGTTGATTTAAACAATAAATTTTTATTTGTTTCTTTATGAAACGAGCATGTAAAATTTTTATCACCCTAAAGAATGACTAATAGCGAACAGCATG
>JAGLKH010000157.1 GCA_023141985.1 Flavobacteriaceae bacterium
TTGTTAGCCTTTCGTTATTTTAAATTTCATCATTATTTATTTCAAGACAATCAATCTTTTCAATTGTTCCTCATTCCACATTAGTATAGAAATTCATTTTCGATAACCTCTTGTATAAATGGTTCTATTAGTAGACGATTTTCCATTTAATGCAGCACCTCTAGTAGTTTCAACTATTAATGAAGATTCAAACGGCGTTCCAGCTGCAGGTTGTAACCACATGGTCTGAGTTACAATGTTATTCAACCATTTTCCGTTGCCTGGATTCTGGTATGGATAAATAGTTGTAACAACCAGTCTATTTCTTTCCCACGCTGTTGTAGAAGTTGGTGCTTTACTCGTTCGTCCCATATTAATTCCGTTCTCGGTAATAGTTCCATCAAGAGCGTATTTGTATTTCACTAAAGGTTGGTGTTCCCTTGGTACAAAGAACACCCTTTCAATCTCTAATAAATTTAACTTTTGTACGATTGAAATTTCGTTGCCCCAGCCACTTCCTAAATCAGCAATGACTGGTATTTCAGGACGTCCTATTGGCGATCTGGTGTGTAATACTTTTGTAGACCAAGTACCAGAAAAATCAGGATTTGGAAGTGCTTCAGATCTTGGATCTAAAACGGTTCTATCTGTTCTAGAATATGTAGCTATAATTTTACCAGATCCTGCTGCTGGAGGAATATATGGATCGGTAGCATCACCAGGAATTCTTGGATGGTTTTTTATACTGGATTCATAATCGCTCACAATACTATCCATTATACTAATTACCCAAGGATAAAAATCCTTAACATCTATTTCTTCCCTAGGATCTACTCGAAGATCGAACAGGCGTACCAAGTTATCAGGAGTGGGATCTGGCAACTCGGTTTTAAAATCATACCAAAGTTTCCAATCTTTCCATTTTACAGCCATAATATGACCTTCACGTGCTATAAAAAGAGTGCTTTCGCGATTTGATTGTATCTGTTTACTAACTAAAAACGGTAATTGATTAACACCATCTATTATACGATCATCTGGAATTTGATCAGGAGCTCCTGCAGCTGCAAGTAGTGTAGGAAGCAAATCAACCTCATGCAGCATTTCGTTGGATACTTGACCTGGTTTTATATGTCCTGGCCACCGGATAACAAAAGGCGTGCGTATGCCGCCTTCCATTGCTGAATTATAAAAACCTCGCCATGGTCCTGCAGTTCCTCTCCATGGTCTTCTCATTTCAGCACCATTATCCGTACACCAAATTACAATTGTATTGTCTTCTATGCCTAATCTCTCAATGGCTTTTAAAATCATGCCAACATTATGATCTACATCAGCCATAGCATCTCCCATATCACCTGCACCTGTTGTCCCTATTTTGTCAGGATGAGGTAAGGTGGGAAAATGAACTTGTGTCATAGGATAGTATAAAAAGAAAGGTTTGTCTTTTTTTACATTTTTTTCCATGAAAGTAATTCCTCGTTCAGCTGCTTCTCTATCAATAGTTCGTCTTGTTTCAAGATTATATGGTTTCACTTTAAGTGATGGTTTGCCACCCGATCCTTCCCAAATGTAAGGAGTAGGAAATCTTCTTGAATCAAAGCCCTCGAATGAAGTAAACTGAGCTGTATGACTTGTGCCAGGAATTCCGTACCATTCATCAAAACCTTGATGTGTTGGGTCGCGTTTGCCTTCCCAATTGGGTCCGCCAACATGCCATTTACCAAAAAGAGCCGTTGAATATCCCAGGGACTTCAATGATTCGGCTATAGTATTTTCCCATAAGGTCATACCTGAGGCATACCCTGTTCCTGTTCTAACAGCATAACGACCAGTTAAAATCGAAATTCGAGAAACCACACAGGAATATTCTACATTAAAATTAGTGTTACGCATACCTTCTTCACCAATGCGATCGATATTAGGTGTAGGAACACCTCTTGCACCACCATAAGAACTTACTTCACCTACTCCAAGGTTATCAGGGAAAATAAGCACAATATTTGGTTTTTCTTGCCCATAAACCAATCCAAAAATATTTAAAACGAAAAGAGAATATAAAACAAATAAGAAGTAGTTTTTCATGTTGTAGTTTTCAATTTTAGAAGGAATGTTCATTATTATATTTAAAAAAAATTAGAAATAAAAATATTAAATTTACGAAAACTTTTAATAAGCGATATATTTAAGACTCTATATTACAATTAAATTGAAAACGACCTTTTTATTACATTACTCAACATATAATTATAAAATGAAAACTAAAATTCTATTGTATAGCTTTCTTGTAATAAGCATATCAATATTGTTCGCTTGTAATACATCTCAAAAGATAAGGATGACGCAGGCCAATCAAGAAGAGACGTATATTATTCATGCTAAGGATAAAAAGAAAATGTTGTGGATTCCTTCTGGAAGATTTCAAATGGGCGCATCACAAGAGGGCGAATATAAAAGAGAATATCCTGCACATCTTGTTGAAGTTAATGGCTTCTGGATAGATCAAACAGAAGTGACAAATCGAGAGTTTATGTGTTTTGTTGAAGCAACGGGTTATGTTACAGTAGCAGAAAGATCGATTTCATGGGAAGAACTCAAAAAACAGGCACCTGCTGGTACACCAAAACCGCCAGATAGTTTATTGATGCCAGGATCCTTAGTTTTTAATTCACCAAAATTTGTAAATGGTCTCCATGATTATTCTCAATGGTGGAAATGGACTATAGGTGCTAGTTGGAAAGCACCTTATGGTCCAGGTAGTTCGATTGATAATATATTGGATCATCCTGTAGTACACGTTTGCCTTGAAGATGCAGAAGCTTATTGTAATTGGGCAGGAAAAAGGTTGCCAACTGAGGCTGAGTGGGAGTTTGCAGCTAGAGGAGGATTGGATGGGAAACGGTTTACTTGGGGTGATGAAGATCCGCTAAAAAATCCGAAATTAGCGAACATTTGGCAAGGTGAGTTTCCAATAAATAATACTGGAGAAGATGGTTTTTTTGGAACGTCACCAGTTGGGAGTTTTCCAGCAAATAATTATGGTTTATTGGATATGACAGGAAATGTTTGGGAATGGGTTAGCGATGTATATAATGAAAATTATTATTCAGAGTTCTCTAATATGAAGTTGTGTAAGAACCCTAAAGGGGCAAATAGTAGTTTTGATAGTCGAGAACCATATGCAGTTAAATATGTGAATAAAGGAGGATCGTTTCTATGTCATGTCACCTACTGTGAAAACTATCGTCCAAGTGCTAGAGAAGGAACTACTCCTGACTCTGGCATGTCTCACTTAGGCTTTCGTACTGTTTCGGAATAAACTAATTAATTATCAAAAAAATAGTTTCTTGCTTTATTCTTCTTCATGATGTCAAACTTTATTTTTCTAAAGAGCTTTATATTGATTCTTTGGTTGGTCATAATGAAGGCCAATGGTAAAGATATGGTTCTGTTTTAATAAACTATATTGTCCAATAAGCGAAGTTAGTATTTTATAATCTTGTAATCAACACCTTATAACTTAAATGCAAGATAAATTATTAACAATTTAACTAGAGCAGTTATTTTATATTAACTTGTTATTATTTTGGCTCAGCAGTTCCCCAATAATTAAAACTGCCAGGTTTCCATCCTGGAATATACATGGTTTCCATCTTCCTCATTTTAAAACCGTTTTCTTGAATAATTGCAGGAATATCTCTATTTAAATTACAGCCTCCTCCAATTTTTTTCCAAATAGGATTAATCCTGTTTTGCCATTTTAATATAGCCTTATCAGGAGCTTTACCATGTTCGCAAAACAATAATTTTCCGCTTGGTTTTAAAACCCTTCTTATTTCAGTAAGTGCTTTATTAGTTTCTGGAATTGTACAAAGCGTATAGGTGATAACAACGGTATCTACACTGTTATTATCTATAGGGATTTCTTCAGCAAAAGCTTTTATAAAATCAAATTCATAAGGTAATTTTTGAATATCTATATTGTTTTTATTCCAAATTTCTTGTGAAGGGTCAATACCTGTAAGATGCTTTATTTTCTCTTTATCGTAAAAGGGTAGATTTAACCCTGAGCCAATCCCTATTTCTAAAACATGACCACTTGCAAATGGTATTATTTTTTTTCTTTGTAAGGTACTTGGTTTTTGCTTACAAGCCCAGTTTAT
>JAGLKH010000158.1 GCA_023141985.1 Flavobacteriaceae bacterium
GAAGCAATAAAAGGGCTTCCAACCGAGACACCTTCTGCTCCATAACTTAACATCTGGTCAATATCTGCCCTACACCCTACTCCTCCTGCCGAAATTACAGGAATGTTACAATTGCCAACTAATTCCTTAATTAAGTCTTCAGGAGATAGATTTCCACGATGCCCTCCTGCTTGATTATTCACAGCTATAATAGCATCTCCTTCTAAACGTTCAACTTTTTGGGCAAATTTTAAATCAGTGACATCACAAAATACTTTAATGCCTGCCTTATGTGCTTGTTTTATGGTTTCTTCCGGACTTCCTAATGACGTGATAATAAAATCTACACCTTCGTCACAAATAACTTCTAATTGCCCTTTATATTTAATATTTGACTTGTTGACTATTAAGTTGAACCCAAAAGATCCTCCTTCTACTTTTGCAGCCTTTAATTCTTTTATAGCAATTCTTAATTGATCTAACGTTCTATAGTTCAATGCAGGAATACAACCAGCAATACCACTTTTCATCGCTGCAATGACCATTGCTGTATTAGAAACTAAAAACATTGGCGCTTGTATTATTGGGTGCTTTATATTTAAAAGCTGAGTGAGTTTTGTCATTTCATAGTGTTGGTTTTGTCTATCTACACTTATGTTTCGTTGGATATGCCGACAAATATAAGAATATTTTGTGCGCACAGAAATCTGCCTTAAAACATATTCATAAATTAAATTACAGATTGATAATTATCATTGTGTATATCTGTAATAAAAAGTATTTTTCTTACTGAATAAAATCAACACTGTTTTTATTATAACCTTTAAACTCAATATATTATGAAAAAATTAATTTTAGGTTTGTTAGTAATTGGTCTAACCAGCCAAGTATTTTCGCAAGTTGTTCACTTGCCCGAAATAGAAATTACTGCAGTAAATTATAAATATATTAATGCAGTAGATTCTCAAGACCTTGACTTTGACGTGAAAATGTTAGAAGAAAAAGTAGCCCTTTTCGATCTTAAAAGTTCTGATTTTTATGTGGATGAATATAGTACATATCAAGTGAGATTCTACATACCAAATGGTACAATACTTGCTGCTTATGACGGAAATGGTAAAGTAACAAGAACTATAGAAAGATTTAAAGACATTAAATTACCTGTTGATGTAAGAAATGCTGTTTTTGCGAGATTCCCTGGGTGGACCTTGAAAAAAGATGTGTATCGAGTTACTTACAATCAGGAAAAAAGTAGAAAAGAATATAAAATTGTAATTGAAAAAAACGGTAAGATATTGCGAATAAAAACAGATGAAAAAGGTTTCTTTTTAAGAGAAGTAAACCTTAAGTAACTGTAAGTTTCAACAAAAAAGAGGCTGTCTAAAAAGTTGTCATTGCGAATATTACCGAGAAACAAAATACATTTTGTTACGAAGGTAGCAGCATAGCTGCAAAGCAATATTTTAAATTTAAGTTATTGATTGATTAACAGATTACTTCGTCACGACAAAGGCGTGACGAAGTAATGACGATTGAAACGAACTTTTTAGACAGTCTCTTTTTATTAATGAGATTCCGAAACAATCCCGATAACTATCGGGACGGAATAAGTGAATCACATAATTTTGAAAAGCAAAATTAGTTCACTACTTATTTTACTTCTTTAAAGTCAACATCTTCTACATTTACTCCTACCTATTACTTCATTTTCTCAATTTTTTCATCTGTAAACCGAAAAAAGCTTCAAAACAGATACCTTGAGATTATTCTGTTAATATATCTGATGCTGATACATGAAAAATTCCATTAGCATAAATATCGATAGTTACTTCAATTTAAAATACGACTCTTTGTGCCGGTTTTGTCCATCATCACTTATGTCTGGTTGGATATATAGACAAACATAATAACATTATGCATGCATAGAAATATGCCCTAAAACATGTTCATAAATTAAATTACAGATTGATTATTATCATTGTCTATATCTGTAATAATAAGTAATTTTT
>JAGLKH010000159.1 GCA_023141985.1 Flavobacteriaceae bacterium
TTACCTCCAAGAATAATTAATCGTTCGATTACATTACGAAGCTCCCTAATATTTCCTGTCCAATCGTATTCTTGCAAAAGTTTTGTAGCTTTATTTGAAAACGATTTTTTTGCAATACCCTGTTCTGAAGCAATTTTATCGGAAAAATAATTTATTAAAAGCGGAATATCTTCTCTTCTATCATTTAAGGCTGGAACATCTATAAGTATAACTGCTAATCTGTGGTATAAATCTTCACGAAATTTACCTTTCTTGATTTCTTCTTTTAGATTTTTATTTGTTGCTGCTATTACTCGAACATCTACTTTAATGTCTCTGTCACTACCCACTCTCTGAATACGACTTTCTTGCAACGCTCGAAGTACTTTAGCTTGGGCAGAAAGGCTCATATCTCCAACCTCATCAAGAAAAATAGTTCCTCCATTGGCAGCTTCAAATTTTCCTGCCCGATCTTTATTGGCACTTGTAAATGCTCCTTTTACATGACCAAACAATTCACTCTCTATCAATTCAGAAGGTATTGCTGCACAATTGACTTCTATCATTGGCCCTCTGGCACGTTGGCTTTTTTCGTGTAACCAATGTGCTACCAATTCTTTCCCTGTTCCGTTAGATCCTGTAATTAAAACTCTAGCGTCAGTTTGAGCAACTTTATCAATCATATCTTTGACTTTTAAAATGGCTTTACTCTCTCCTATCATTTCGTATTTTTTGCTTACTTTCTTTTTAAGCATTTTGTTTTCTACTACAAGCTCTTTTCTATCTAAAGCATTGCGAACAGTATTTAAAAGACGGTTTAAATCTGGTGGTTTTGAAATATAATCGAATGCTCCAAGACGCATTGTATTTACAGCAGTATCCAAATCGCCATGACCAGAAATCATTACAACAGGAATCTCTGGTTTTAGTTTTTTTATTGCTTCTAAAACTTCAACACCATCCATTTTTGGCATCTTAATATCACAGAGTACTAAATCGTAATCGTCTTTTCTTATTTTTTCAATTCCTATTAATCCATCTTCGGCTTCTTCAAGTTGGTAATTATCACTTTCTTCTGAAAGTATTTTAACTAATACTCTTCTTATTGCTGCTTCGTCTTCTATGACTAATATTTTTGACATTTTTTATTTTTTATTTATTGTATAAATGAACATCTCTTTGTGGATATGGAATAGTTATATTATTCTCTTTAAATAATTGATTTACTTTAAACCGAAGGTCACTTTTTGGTATCATAGCTTTAAAACTATTATTTAGCGTGAATATCAATCTAAAATCTAAAGAGCTATCTCCAAAATTCGTAAACAATACTAAAGGTTCCGGTTTTTTTAAAACACTTGGATGATTTTTTGCTGCTTCTATAAGTAACTTTTTAACTAATTCAACATCACTACCATAAGCAACACCAACATTAATATTTTCTCGGGTTGCTGTACCATTTTCGGTCCAATTATATAAAATTGATGTAAGATATTTATGATTAGGGATTACAAGCACTTTATTATCTATAGTAACTGCTCTTGTTGCTCTTAATTTGATTTCTACAACACGTCCAACTTTTCCATCAATTTCAATAATATCACCTGCATGAACCGATTGGTCTATTAAAATAAAAATTCCTGAAAGAATATCTTGAAATAAGGTTTGCATCGCAAGTCCAACACCTATTAAAAATGCTGCCGAAGCAGTTAGTATAGCTGTTAGTTCAACACCCATATTCTGCATAGTAATTAATAATACCACGAGGTAAACAAAATATCGAGAAAAAGTAAATACTGATGTGAATTTTAGTTTATCTTCTTTTGGTAACTTTCTTGTAACTACTTTTTTTATTAATCTTAAAATAAAAGCTGTAATTATAAAAACAAGTAATACTATCAATATAGCTTTAACAGTAATGTGTACTGCATCTCCAAGTTTAATATTGTAATTTAAAAATTCGATTAATTTTTCCATATCCTAATATTTTAACCATTTGTAGATATCCTTATAACTTGGTTTTTTCCCATACATTAATATACCAACACGATAAATTTTAGCAGCAAACCAAACTGTAAACATAAAAGTTCCTATTAATAATCCTAAAGATATTAATTGTTGCCAAATTGGAACACCAAAAGGAATACGCATTAACATAACTACCGGTGACGTAAACGGAATAAACGAAAACACTGTTGATACTGTACCATGAGGATCCTCAATAACTGTAAAAATACCTACATATACTGCAAGAATTAATGGCATCAAAATTGGCAGCATAAACTGCTGCGTGTCTGTTTCGTTATCTACTGCTGCACCTACTGCTGCGTATAGTGAACTATAAAGTAAGTAACCACCTATAAAGAAAAGTGCAAATGCTATGGTAAGGTTGATTAATGGCAAATTATAAATTGCTGATATTGCATTTTGCATCTGCATCTGAGCCTCTGGAAATTCCATAGCTTGTTGCACCATGTCTTGTTGTTGTGTTTGCGTTTCAGCCATATTAATTCCAAATATTGCAGAAACAACAACGATTAGTATAGTTCCTAAAAGCACCCAAATTACAAACTGTGTAACTCCTGCTAAAGAAGTACCAATTATTTTTCCCATCATTAATTGAATTGGTTTTACTGAAGAAATTATAATTTCAATAATTCTACTGGTTTTTTCTTCTATAACACTACGCATAATCATGTTACCATAAATAATAATAAACATAAATAGTAAATAGCCGGCAAAACCACCAAAAGCCAATTTTACAATGTTATCAATTTTAGAAGATTTTTCACCTTGAAAACTTTCTTGTGCAATATCAATATTCGTTTTAGATGTATTTATTTTTTCAACATCTACTCCTTCTTGCTGTAGTTTTAAATTGGTTAACTTTTTTTCCAACTTACCTTCTAAATTAGATATTAGTGTTAGTGATGGTGTGTCTTCTGAATAAAATTTAATAGTTTTTGAAATTTCAATGATGTCATTTTTATTTTCTATGTGCAGTAAACCATATTCTCCTTTTTCTTCTACAAGAGCTTTAGCATCTTTTAAAGAGATATTGCTTAATATATTATATTTTGTATACTCAGTATTTTCAAAAATTTCATTTACTAAACCAGATTCGTCTAATATTGAAATGGTACGTTCCTTATTATTATTTAACTGCGATAAATAAGCGACTAATGCAAAAAGAGCAATCATTATTATTGGACTTAAAAATGTCATTATAATGAATGATTTATTTTTAACCTTTGTTAAATATTCTCTCTTTATAATTAAAGGTAAATGGTTCATATTTAGTTATTTTTAACCGTTTGAATAAAAATATCATTGACAGTTGGCACAAGTTCGTTAAAGTGATTTACTTGTGCATTACTTGTTAAGAAAGTTAATAATTCGTTTGATGATTCATTGTCTTTAAGCTTAATATTTAGCTTCAAATCATTATTCAAAGATTTGTATATTGCTGGAGAAACATCGAATTTATCTTTAATAATTTGTGTTAACTGCTCTTCATTATCGGTTACTAAACCAACTTCAAAAGTATTGGTTTTATATTGTCTTTTAATATCTAACAACTTCCCTTCAAGAATTTTATTAGATTCATGAATTAAAACAATGTCATCACACAATTCTTCAACAGACTCCATGCGATGAGTTGCAAATATAACAGTTGCACCTTCCTCTCTTAACAGTAGAATCTCATCCTTTATTAAATTTGCATTTATGGGATCGAATCCTGAAAAAGGCTCGTCGAAAATTAAAAGTTTAGGTTGGTGTAATACGGTTACAATAAACTGAATTTTTTGAGCCATTCCTTTTGAAAGCTCTTGAATTTTTTTATTCCACCAATCTTCAATCTCAAATTTTTCGAACCAGTAATTAAGGCGTTTTTTAGCTTCTGCTTTAGACAATCCTTTTAATTGTGCTAAATATAATACTTGCTCCCCAACCTTCATCGTTTTATATAATCCACGTTCTTCTGGCAAATAGCCAATATCTTTTATGTGATGTGCTTGTAATGGTTCATCATCAAGTAATACACTGCCGCTGTCTGGCAATATAATTTGATTGATTATTCTTATAAGAGTAGTTTTTCCTGCACCATTTGGACCTAAAAGCCCAAAAATACTTCCTTTCGGAACTGTAATAGAAACATTATTTAATGCTTTAAAATCTCCAAAATTTTTAGAGACCGAATTGGTCACTAATGCGTTCTTCATGTAGTTGTTTTAATTATGATAAATAAGTCTTGTAAAGATATTAAATGTTACACTAATAAAATGAACGATTTTATTTTGAAATAATTATTAAAAGATATTGAATTGAATACTTCATAAAAACAAAACCCACCCTTAAAAAATTAAGGATGGGAAAAATTGCTATGAAAAAGAAAAATTATCACTAAAATTAATTAGTGATAACTCAAATATAATGCTTTTTCTTAAATAATTATTAAAATTGATAAATAACTTTAACATTACAACCCATAACAAGAATTACTTTACAAAAAGATTAATTTTTGTAAATACTTAAGAAAACATATCTTTTACTTTTTCAAAAAAAGATTTATCTGAACTTTCTGGCTTAGGCTCAAAATGCTCATCATCTCTCATAGACTCAAAGAATTCTTTTTGTTGTTTGCTTAATGTTTTTGGTGTCCAAACATTAACATGAACTAACAAATCTCCCTTACCGTATCCATTAATACTTGGAATACCTTTACCTCTTAATCTTAAAATTTTACCTGATTGTACACCAGCATCAATTTTAATTCTAACTTTTCCAGTTACAGCATCAATTTCTTTAGATATTCCTAAAATTGCATCTGGAACACTTATATATAAATCATAGTGTAAATTATCTCCTTCACGCTGTAATGTACTGTGCTCTTCTTCTTGAATTGCTACTAACAAATCTCCCGAAATTCCATTTCCTGGAGGTGAATTTCCTTTACCTGAAACTTTAAGCTGCATGCCATCTACAACTCCAGCCGGAATTTTGATAGAGACTGTCTCTTCGCTTAAAATCAATCCTTGCGCATCTGCTCCAATAGGTTTTTTATCAATCATTTGGCCAGCACCTCCACAAGTATTACATGGTGCAGACGTCTGCATTCTTCCCAAAATAGTATTGGTAACTCTTGTAACTTGACCAGAACCATGACATGTAGAACAGGTTTTATAAGTAGTACCCGGAGCGATTATTTTACGCTTTACTTTTATTTTTTTCTCTACACCATTAGCGATGTCCTCTAAGGTCAATTTTACTCTAATCCGTAAATTACTTCCTTTTACTACACGTTGTCGAGAACCTCCAAAGCCACTAAAGCCACCACCTCCAAATGCACCTCCAAAAATATCGCCAAACTGACTGAATATGTCATCCATATTCATTCCGCCACCACCAAAACCTCCTGCGCCATCAAAAGCTTGATGACCATACTGATCGTATCTGGCTTTTTTATCAGGATCGCTTAACACTTCGTAAGCTTCTGCGGCTTGCTTAAATTTTTCTTCGGCAGATTTATCATCCGGATTTTTATCTGGATGATATTTTAATGCTTTTTTACGATAAGCCTTCTTTATTTCGGTTGCTGTTGCACCTTTATTTATTTTTAATATGTCGTAATAATCTTGCTTTGCCATATCCCCATCCTTCCCAAAGGGAAGGAAAATTATGTTTAATTAATATACTTTTATTGTCCAATAACGACTTTAGGAAATCGAATTACTTTATCTCCTAAAGCATATCCTTTTTCGATTACCTCAATTATTTTTCCTTTTAAATCCTTACTTGGTGCTGGAATTTGAGTTATTGCCTCATGGTCATCAGCATTAAAAACATCTCCTTGTTCTACTTTAACTTGAACTAATCCTTTAGATTTTAAAGTATCGTTTAATTTATTGCTTATAAGTTCTACACCTTTAAGCAAATCTTTATCCTTAGATTTCGAAATTTCAGAATGTGCACGATCAAAATCATCAAGAATTGGCAATAACGATATCATTACATCCTGACTTGCAGTTTTAAATAGCTCAATACGTTCTTTTGTTGTACGCTTTTTATAGTTTTCAAATTCAGCAAATAAACGCAAAAACTTATCTTTTTCTTTCTGTAAGTCTTCTTGTAGCTGCTCTTCGACTGAAATCTCTTCTACTAGCTGTTCTTCCATTTGCTCTTCTATAATATCTTCTTTCTTATTTTTCTTACTCATACTTTAATCAACTATAATTATTCAAAATTTTAACTACGTTAAACAGTTGGCAAAAGTACTGCCATTATTATTAAAATGTCAAAATGTCATTAATTAATTTTATTTTTTTTTAACATTCTTTAATCATTCAATCCCTACTTTTGTTAGCAACACTAAAGAAAAACACTAATGAAGACAAACATTTTAAACCTATTTACCATAGTAGCAATAGGAATTGCTATTGTTGGATTTAAAAACAAAACTGAAGAAGCAACTGCATCACATACAGAGAGTTCTAAATCATTTAAAGCAGACATTGTTAAATACACAGCAAATGTTGAAGAATCTACTATTAATTGGCAAGGTTTTAAACCAACAGGATCTCATATAGGTACAATTAACTTAATAAGTGGTGTTTTTACAACAAATGATGGTAAAATAGATGGTGGCTCATTTGTATTTGACATGAGCTCTATTAAAGAAAGTAAAGATAATGCCAGATTAGAAGGCCATTTAAAGAGTTCTGACTTTTTTGATGTTGAAAAATTTCCAAGTGCTCGTTTTGAAATTACCAGCCTTGAAGAAAAAGATGGTAATACCTTATTATCTGGAAACTTAATTCTTAAAGATATTACGAATTCTGTTGTTTTTCCTGTTTCAATAACTCATAAAGATGACACTCTAACACTGTCAAGTGAAGTGTTTACTATAGACAGATCAAAATGGAATGTGCGTTATGGCTCAAAATCTTTTTTTGATGATTTAAAAGATAAATTTATTAACGACGATATTGAGTTAAAGATCACTATTAAGGCTAAGAAGTCTATTTAAACTGTCATTACGGGACAGAACGTAAAGAAAATGTCCAGTGGACATTTTTAGTGATAGGGCCAGATGGCGCAGAGGAGAGCGACTTAAGTAATCTTTTTAATTGAAACTGAATATATCTTAACATTGTAGCTAATTTGATATTGAGCCAATTATATACTAAGCTAAAAAAGGTTCGAATAAATAAACTAAATTTAATACTATGAAAAAGCTAAAAAAAGAAGACATCAATCAGGAAGTTTTTGATTTATATGATGACTATGCTCATAATAAAATTGAAAGAAGGCAGTTTATTGAAAAGCTATCACTGTATGCAATAGGAGGTATAACCATTCCATCTCTACTTAGCTTTATAATGCCAAATTATATAGATTCCATTTTAATTAAACCAAATGATCCAAGGTTGAAATCCGAATATATTACCTATGAATCTCCTAAAGGTGGTGGAAGTATTCGTGGCCTTTTTTCTAAACCCCTTGAAGCGAAAACCAAGTTACCGGGAATTATCGTAGTTCATGAAAATAGAGGACTTAATCCATATATTGAAGACGTAGGAAGGAGAGCAGCAGTAGAAGGATTTATAACCTTAGCACCAGATGCACTAACACCTCTAGGTGGCTATCCGGGTAATGATGATGATGGGAGAGCATTACAAAGAAAACGAGACCGCAATAAGATGCTTGAGGACTTTATTGCAG
>JAGLKH010000016.1 GCA_023141985.1 Flavobacteriaceae bacterium
GAAAACCCTGCAAGGTGCTTTGAGGCATACGACTTGCAAGGCTTTCTTAACTAACCAACCAAAAATTTATTTAATTCATTCTTCTTTTTGTCGATCTGCTATTTTTTTGAGCAGGTCTGGAAGTTCGTGCTCTACTTTTACTACGACTACTTGTTTTAGCGACACGTTGTGAAGACCTATTATTACTACGTTGTGGACGTTGTTTTACAGTATTTGCTTTTCTGTTATTTTGATTACTAGCAACTCTAGTTCTTGTGTTTGAACGTGGTTTAGTCGTTCTTTCAGTATTGCTTTTAACCGTTCTTCTATTAGTATTACTTCGAGTTGAAACTCTTGGTTTATTATTAGCTGCAACGCGTCTATTATTAACAGTATTTCCTCTATCTCTTGCAGCAGTTCTATTTGTTGTAGAAGCACTACGTCTAACAGTATTGTTTCTACTAACAACGTTATTACTTCGTCTGGTTGTATTGTTTCTGCTAACTGTGTTATTTCTTCTGGTAGCACTGTTTTGACTTACAGTATTATTTCTTCTGCTAGTTGCATTACTTCGTCTGTTTGTATTGTTTCTGCTAACTGAGTTATTTCTTCTGGTAGCGCTGTTTTGACTTACAGCATTACTTCTTCTTCTAGCTGTATTTTTATTTTGTATATATCTATCACTGCGTCTGCTATTAGAAGCTACACTATTTCTACGTGAACCAATTCTAGAATATTCTCTATAGTTATTAGTATAAGGCGCATAATAGTGATGTCTAGTCGTTTGGTAATATCGTCTGTAAGGTCTATTGTAAACCACACAATAGTTTAGAGATGGAATCGCATAATACGAGTGCCAAGGTCTATACACATAATGTCTGTTGTAGATATTAATAAAACCTGTACTGTAAGCGTAACGATTATACCTGTTATAGTGTACATATAAGCCACCGACTCTGCTAACGTATCCGTAGTTGTTATAACTTATATGAACATTTCCAGCCCGTGAGATTCTACCATAGTAATCATAGTAAATTGGGATATTCTCAATTTGGATCACAGCACCATAATCGTCATACTGTACATAAGCATTATAATCGTAGCCTGTATTAAAGCTAATACTTACATTACCGAAATTAGCATGAGCACCAAAATTTGGACCATAGCGATCTACATTAAAATCAAATTGGCCATCAGGGAAAACGGCAAACTCAATACCATCTTCTACAAAAATGAAAGAATTACCATAACCTCTTGCAAAGCTTGTTGCATTTACAGATAAACTTGTTAGGACGATTCCTGCGAAAATAAATAATAACTTTTTCATAATTGTGAGTTTTTAATTGAACTTATTTATCTATTACCAAACAACGTGCCAAAAAATTGAACAATAAGTTAACTGTATGAAAAACAGCAATATAAAAATTGCTTATAGTTATAGTTTATTAGTAACGTTAGGTATTGATTTATAGCTTAAAAACAGCTATCTTCGTTTAACTATGGCTAAATACAATTAAAACAATCTTTAGCCTAACATTGGCAGCCATAAAAACAAATGAGGCATTTAAAAGGAAAAACAGTTTTAATAACAGGTGGAGCGTCCGGTATTGGTAAAATTATGGTGCGTTTGCTTCTTGAGCGAAACGCAAAAGTGATAATCTGGGATATTAATCAATCAAAAATTGATGAAACAGTTTCAGAATATTCAAACAAAGGTGATATTATCGGTTTTAACGTTGATGTCTCGAACATCAAACAAATACAAGAAACAGCCAAAAAAATAAAACAAGAAATAGGTGTTGTAGATGTACTGATAAATAATGCAGGGATAGTTGTGGGCAAATATTTCAACGAACATTCAACATCCGACATCACAAAAACAATGGAAATTAATGCAAATGCACCAATGTATATCACAATGGAATTTTTGGAAGATATGCTAAATCAAAATTCAGGGCATATATGTAATATTGCATCATCGGGAGGATTAATTTCAAATCCTAAAATGTCGGTATATGCCGCAAGTAAATGGTCGGTAATTGGTTGGTCTGATAGTTTGCGTTTGGAAATGAAACAAATGAACAAAGACGTAAATGTTACTACAATAATGCCATATTACATCAATACGGGTATGTTTGATGGCGTAAAATCAAAAATCCCTATTCTCGAACCAGAACCAACAGCACTTACTATTGTTAAAGCAATAGAAAAGAATAAGAAAATGCTGACTATACCAGGGTACATTTATAGGTTTACAAAATTAGGACAAGCAATAATGTCGGCAAATATTTTTGACTGGTTTACAGGTAGCGTGTTAGGAATTTATAGCACAATGGAGCATTTCACTGGTCACAAAAAATAATATATTTCTTAAAATGATATTCTAATAAAGTATTTTGAATTGATTAAACATTGTCTGATTGAAGAAAAATTACGGCAGCCAACACTGGATATAATTCATTGTGGTATTTGAACATAATACCAAAATAAAAATATAAATTTAGGCTGATTTCATAAGGAGAATAATTCTTCGGATGATTCCACTACGAAATCATACGAGCCCAACCGTTACGAATCTCTAAAGATCTCTTATCGTTTTTGTTAACCAATCATTCATCATAAACGCTTCTTTATGTTTTGTGGAAATATGATTTTTGACATATATTAAACAAAATAGAAAACCTAATTTTGCTTAAATATAATTTAAAACAAAAAAATGCATCACAAAGTCATCATTGAACCCTTCCGAATTAAAACAGTCGAGCCTATATATATGTCTAGCGAAGCAGAGCGCACAGCATATTTAAAAAAAGCACATAATAACCTGTTTTTACTGGAATCACGAAAAGTAATTATCGATCTATTAACAGATAGCGGAACTTCAGCTATGAGTGCTGAGCAATGGGCAGGCATTATGAGAGGTGATGAGTCCTACGCAGGTGCTAGAAGTTGGGAACGCATGCGAGATGCAGTACAAGATCTTACAGGTTATCCACACGTAATTCCTACGCATCAGGGTAGAGCAGGAGAGAGCATCCTTTATTCACAGCTTGGAGGAGAAAATAAAGTATTTATCAGCAACACGCATTTTGATACAACACGTGCTAATATAGAATATAGTGGTGCAACAGCCATAGATTGTATTACAGAAGAAGGAAAACAGCCTTCGTTAGAGCATCCATTTAAAGGAAATATAGATATAAAACAGCTCGAAGAAGAGATCGTTAAATATGGTGCCAAGCATATTGCAGCAGTAATTCTTACAGTAACCAATAATAGTGGAGGAGGGCAACCGGTAAGTATGCAAAATGCAAAAGATGTTAGAGCCATTTGCGACACCTATAATGTTCTGTTTTTATTAGACTGTTGTCGCATTGCAGAAAATGCTTATTTCATTGCAAAAAGAGAAGCTGCCTATAAGGAAGTAAGCTATAGGGCTATCGCCCAGGAAATGTTCTCATTGGCAGATGGGGCAGTAATGAGTGCAAAAAAAGATGCTTTAGTAAATATGGGAGGTTTTATTGCCTTAAAAAGTAAAGAAATAGCAGATATGTGTACTAATCCTCTAATTATCAAAGAAGGATTTGTGACCTATGGAGGACTTTCAGGGAGAGATATGGAAGCCATAGCCATAGGATTGGAAGAAGTGTTTGATAAAGACTATTTACATTATCGAATAGTTAGTAC
>JAGLKH010000160.1 GCA_023141985.1 Flavobacteriaceae bacterium
GCTGCAGTTCCATTTTATGGAAGACAGCCCTCTAATGAAGAAGCGGCCAAAATAAATGCTCCGCTAATGCTTCAATATGCTGGATTAGACAAAAGAGTAAATGAAGGTTGGCCAGCTTATGAAGAAGCACTTAAGAAAAACAAAATAGATTATATAGCTCATTTCTATCCAGAAGTAAATCACGGCTTTCATAACAATACTACTCCCAGATATGATGAAGCAGCAGCTCATCTAGCTTGGAACCGTACAATAGCATTCTTTAAAGATAAACTCAAATAACTTAAGATAGCTATAATTAATTGCGATGGGATTTTCTATCCGAAAATTTCTGTCTTGCAATAAAGGTATGGTCATTGACGGAATAGTTATAGCGAACCATTCAGTATCGTAACTACAACCAAACCGCTATACGAAACTAAAAATCCAGGTTTTAAGATTTTCCATCAAAGTTTTTAAAACACAAAATGCTTCGTCGAATGTTACGCTTCTTTACAGCTCTAAGCATTTGGCTACTCCGAATGCTTCGTTGCACGCAGCATTTCACGTTTGCCAGGTGGCCCAGGAAGTCGCTCAACAATAAACCCTATAGCTTGCATGGCTCGTCTCACACTTCCTTTTGCAGAATATGTTACTAAAACTCCTTTATCTTTAAGCGCATCAAACATAGTTTTAAATATTGCTTCAGTCCATAACTCGGGCTGAACTCTTGCTCCAAAAGCATCAAAATATATAAGATCATATTGTTCAATATCTTTTATGTCTTCAAAAAATTGTTTGCGTTTAGTTAATGTAAAGGAACGGGTTAGCCTATGTTTTTCTTCCCATGATGCATTATGCATTTTTTTAAAGACAGTATCATTTTCTTTAGATAGTAATTCATCATAATTTAATGCTAAAATCTCTTCACTTGAAACAGGATACGCTTCAACACCAACATAACTAATGTTTAAATTGAGTTTTTCAGCTTCCAGACAGGTTATAAAAGCGTTTAATCCTGTGCCAAAACCAATTTCTAATATTGATATGTTTGTTAAAGATTCTTCGCTTTGCTCAGAATGACATAAATAATGAAGACCATGCTTTATAAACACATGATTGGCTTCTTGTATGGCGCCATGCTTAGAATGGTATTGCTCATCCCATGCTTCAATATGAATGGTTTTAGAGCCATCGGCAGTTGTGATAATTTTACGTTTCACAACTATTCTTTTATTAACAACTTTTTTATTTTAGGAATTGGTCCGGTACATTTTTGCTGATGACAAGAAACACAAGTATTAATAGCAATATTATATTTTAGTACCTGGTCATTTTTATTGGTATTAAAAACTTCTTGTCCCTGATCTATATACAATTCAGAAAACGCATTAAAAAAATCATCTCTACCTGAAGGTTTTGTAAGCTTTGCAGTATGAATTTTTAAAAACTTTGATGGAAACTCTTCTAACTCTTCTCCGGCAATAATTTGTGCTTTAACTTTTTCATTAAAAAGATACATATCATTCATAAGGATAGCCATTTCAGAAGGTTTATACATTTCATAAACCGTTTCTTTTTTTGCAATCTCTTCTTTTTTAGGAGAATGACAAGCAACTAAAAAAATAATGCAACAACTTAAAAGTAGCTTCATTTATCTATAATATTATTTTTAAATTGGTCACATGGAACATCCAAAATATTCATTCACTTGAGTGTCAAAATTTTGTTATGGATGTTTCATAATTATTATTCTTTAAGCAATACACCATCAGCCAAAAAAGAATATGTGATTTCTGGTTCAGTAATTGCTTCTATTTCTTCCTTACTTTTACCCGCATCTTCGGCAAAGTGACGCAATTCGTTAACTGAAATTTCGTCTATAAAAGCTTTCCCATCAATTACGACTTCTCCTGTAGCATTAAGAGGCATAAAAAATCCGTAATCTTTAAACCTAACCATTACTTCATCTTCTCCTAAATCAAGTCTCATCCAACATCCTTTGGTTGAACAAACTTCTTTTATTGTTCCTGCCATTTTAGCGCTAATAGTATCTCCTATCTTCATGCTTTTGTATTTCAAAGCCATACTTGTAGTAGTTAACGCATTGTCTGCCAAGATTTTTTCTCCAAACGAAGCATAGGCTATTTCTTCTGTTATATTTTCATCTAAAACAGTATCGTTTTTTGGTTCATTTTTGCAAGTCATAAATAAACTAACGGCTAATAAAAAAGTAAGATATTTTTTCATGTGTTTATATTTATTTTTTTAGAGGTCACATGCTGTTCGCTATTAATTATTCCCTTAGGTGAGAAAAATTTTAACATGCTCGTTTCATAATAATTGATTGTTTTTTTTTTAAAAATTACTTAGTAAATATACGATATTTTTAAATTTCTATTTAGCATTTATCAATGTTAATTTTCTTAAATTTGCATCTTAATAAATCTTAATGGTAAACATCAATAAACATAGAATAGAAGTTATTAAAACTCAAAACTCAAAAATAAATGAGGTAGATTTTAATAGTTTAAGTTTTGGCGAGATATTTACAGATCACATGTTTGAATGTGATTTTATTAATGGTAAATGGCAAAAACCAAAAATAAGACCTTATGAAGCTTTAACTATAGATCCATCTGCAAGAGTGTTTCATTATGGACAAGCCGTTTTTGAGGGTATGAAAGCCTATAAAGATGATAATGATGTTATTTGGCTGTTTAGACCAGATGAAAACTTTAAACGTATAAATAAATCAGCTGCGCGTTTGGCGATTCCTGAATTTCCTGAAGACTATTTTTTTGAAGGGCTAAAAGAGCTTTTAAAATTAGATAGAGAATGGATAAAAAAAGGGGTTGGAAATTCGCTTTATGTTCGTCCATTTGTAATTGCCACCGAACCTGCAATTGCTGCTTTACCAGCAGAGCAATATAAATTTATGATTATTTGTTCTCCAGCTAAATCCTATTATACTGGTGAAGTTCGTGTACTGTTTGCTAAAAAATATAGTAGAGCTGCAAGTGGAGGAACAGGGTTTGCTAAAGCCGCAGGCAACTATGCTGCCCAGTTTTACCCAACTAATTTAGCTAATAAAAAAGGATATCAACAAATTATTTGGACAGATGCAAATACACATAAGTACTTAGAGGAAGCTGGAACAATGAACATTTTCTTTAGAGTAAACGATACGCTTCTAACTGCTCCAATAAGTGATAGAATTCTTGATGGCATTACTAGAAAAAGTGTAATTGAGCTTGCTAAAGATTATAATATTGATTTTGAAATTAGACCAATTACTGTTAAAGAAATAAAAGAGGCTGCTCAAAATCATGAATTAAAGGAGATATTTGGTGCTGGTACTGCTGCTGTAATAAATCCTATTGTTGGTTTTGAGCATGATGGATCAAAATACGAGCTACCAAAATTAGATAATTCTTATGCCTCTTTCTTCAAAGAAAAACTCACCAATATTCAATATAATAAAGCTGAAGATATTCATAATTGGAGATATAAAGTTTAAAAAAGAGGCTGTCTAAAAAGTTTATTTCAATCGTCATTACGGGACAGAACGTAAAGAAAATGTCCAGTGGATATTTTTAGTGATAGGGCCAGATAGCGCAGAGTAGAACGACTGAAGTAATCTTTTTAATTGAAACTCACAATAAACAGATTGCTTCGTTACTCTCTCAATGACAGTAGTATCATGAGCTTGCTTCACAGCTAAACTGCTACCTTCGAAACAAAAAATATTTTGTATCTCGGTAATATTCGCAATGACAACTTTTTAAACAGCCTCTTTTTATTCCTCCAGAATAGTTTCAATGTTTGGTTTAAAATAACCAGGTCCTTTAAGCACTTTGCCATCTTCTCTATAAATAGGTTCGCCATCCTCTCCTAATTTACTCATATTACTACGCTGAATTTCGTTAAAAACGGCTTCTATTTTATGTTGAAAACCATGCTCTATAATCGTACCGCAAAGTATATAAAGCATATCGCCAAGAGCATCCGCAACTTCAACTAAATCATTAGTATTTGCAGCATCCAGATATTCTTCATTTTCTTCTCTCATGAGTTTATAGCGGAGCATATTTTTTTCAATACCTAAGCTTGCTTTCGGTGTTTCTCTATATCCTAATTTAAATGCGGCATGGAATGCTTTAACAGCTTCTATTTTATTTTTCATTGAATTAAGTATTAATTCATTCCCTCGAAGGAGGGAATCTCATTTATTTGTATTAATTTTTTTCATTTCCACGAATCCCGATAGTTACCAGGAGGAAATCTCATTAGTTATATTTTGCCATTACAAGCAGAGACAAGAAATCTAATACCTTATTAAATTAGACATTTCGACTGCGCTCAATGTGACATTTTCTGTAATTTACATTACTTTTTTCATTAACCACGAAGGTACAATTTTTAAAATCCAAGCTATAAAATTCCATCGTTTAGAAATATACACACGACGTTTTTTACGTTTAATAGCTAAATATATTTGCCTACTCGCTTTTTCTAGTGATGCCATCCAAAAAATGTCATTACCCAGTGCCATTGCTGTATCTACATAACCTGGACGAATATCAGTGATATAAACCTTCCCTCCTACTATTTCTTTTGATTTAAAATACAACGATTCTAAATAATTTACCTGGTATGCCTTTGATGCGAAATACGAAGGAGAAAAACGATTTCCTCTTAACGATGCAATTGATGAAATGGAGACCAGTTGTCCAAACCCTTGCTTTTTAAACAAATTAAAGGCCAAATCATAAATACGAGTTGCTCCAAGCACATTAGTTTTTATTGTATTATATTCTTTATGCCAATCTAATTCTGGGTTTTCATAGCCTATACCAGAGCAATGAACGACAAGACTAATGCTTTCAAATTCATCAACTATTTGTTTAAAAACAGCTTCTGTATTTAGAATATCCTGGACATCATTTTCCCACACAAAATACTGACTTGGTTTTGTGGCTTTTATAGTATTAAGTAATTGCAACCTTCGTCCTGTAATACCAACTCTGTAACCATCTGCAACAAGATAAGCGGCTAATTGTTTTCCAATTCCAGATGTTGCACCAAAAACTATGGCGTTTAGCATATTATTTATAAATTCGTGGTGTTTAAATTTTAAGCTCTAAAAATAAACAAATATGTTTAGTAAAGGTCAAATCGTTTTCGGAATTTTATTTGCAATTGCATTTATTATCATTTTGTTTTTTGCTTATAAAAAAGATATTAAAATACATCGTCGTTTTTATAAAGGAACCATTTGGGTTTTACTTGCCTTTATTTCATTTCTTGCTTTTATAGCAGCTATTAAGTTTATTTTTATGCGCTAGGAGATTTTTACTTCTGCTATCTGTCTGATTTTTCTTATTATCTATTATTTTTAATTAACTTGTTAAACAAATATACCTGTTATTGGGTATTTTATTGTTCTCTTTTATTAGAGATGTTTGTGTTATTAATTCATTCAATACAATGAATAGAGAATATATAGTTTTTAATGAAGATGTTAGTTATGATGATATCATAGAATCTTTAAATGCTATTGGAAAAACAAAATATTATAATACCCTTTCTGAGGATATATTTTCAAATGATTTAGATTTTCATGAAGCCATTATATTTGAGGAAATAAAAGTTGCACTAATAGCAAAGGAGAAAAACCAAAAGACTAACGTGTCTATTCGTAATATAAGCTTTGAGGTCATTAAAGAAAAGGAAATCGTTCCTGAAGAGAGTACACAATCAATCAGTAGAACATCCGATTGGGGCATTGTTAAAACTAATGTTAATAATTCTACTTATACAGGAAGCGGTGTAAAAGTAGCAATATTAGATACTGGTTTTGATTGTGACCATCCGGATTATAAAAATAGAAATATCTCCAGAATATCTTTCATTAGCAATTCAAATCAAGATGATAATGGACATGGCATGCACTGTACAGGTATCGCTTGTGGTTATACAGATTCTAATAAAACACAATATGGTGTAGCTTATAAAAGTAATATTTATTCATGCAAAGTACTGGATAGTCAACAAAAAGGATATCAATCAGATGTTATTAGAGGTGTTTTTTGGGCAATAAAAAACAATTGTAAAGTTATTAATATTTCATATGGCATTCAGAATAATGGAAATAGGCCTTATGATATAGTTTTTGAACGAGCGATAAAATTTGCTTTTAATAATTCTTGTATTACAATAATAGCTATTGGTAATGATAGTACTCGAAAAAAAAAGCAGTTTAAAGCTTTATGCAGTCCTTCAGATTGCCCTACTGCTATTGCTGTAAGTGCCATTGATAAAAAAAACATTATTTATGAGCATGGCAATAGAGCTTATAAAAGCCTGTCACAAAATATAAATTTTACTGCTCCGGGAGTAGACATATATTCTTCCTGGTCTAGATCATCGCCAAGTAGATTATCCAATGCAAAAAAAACAGGAACTAGCATGGCTGCTTCATTTGTTACAGGAATAATTGCGCTTTTATGGGAAAAACATCCCACAGCACATCCTCAACTAATAATTAACATACTTAAAAAAACAGCTTTAAATTCTAAAAATTGGCTTTTTCAAGATGTTGGACATGGTCTTGTTCAAGCACCTTAATAAATTAATATTAACTAAAATAACTATATTATGAATTTAATTGGAAACATCGATTTATCTAATGAAACAGACTTTCAATCTGTTTATGCAAGTCAACTTTATGGAACATTTTTTATGATTTATGCCAAATTTAAATCAAAACAAAAAACCAAATATGAATTGGAGAATATTGAATTAAAATTACTAAATTATAAAGGATTAATAAATTTAGGGCTAAAAAGAGCTAAATTTATACCTGAAATTGATGATGAAGGAAATACTAATGGAGGAAACATTATTGTTGAAGTACAAGCTCTGGAAAGTAATACTCATATTCAATCTGTTAACAATGTTAAAGGAAATAAGTGCAATATCAACGACATTTTAAAGGTAGATAGAAGAGTTGCGAAATTGACCCCATCCGGACATATAAAAAACAATGTGATTGATGAAGAGTTTATTTATAGAGAAGGATTTGAAAGAGATCAAAATGATCCGGATAACATACAAAAAATGAAAACTAGATTTGTTAAAATGTCACCTGCCCCTTATGGTGATTATGACACAGGAGATTCTATTGGAAGTGGAGCTGCTGGATTTATTTGCCCAAGATCTGAGAATATAATAACGAGATAATTAATTTTTTGTTGAGTTTTGAATAGAAAATTTATCATAGTTTTATTTGTAACCATAAGCTGTTTTACGGCTTATGGTTCTTCCGTTTTAGATAACTATTTCTTTGCTTTAAAAAATCTGGACTACCAAAACGCAAGGATTATTAGTGATCAGATTGAAAACATTAAATTAAAAAAAGAGTGTATTCAATTGGTAGATGTACTTTACTATTCAGGGCAAAAAAAGATAATTTTAAATAATCCTGAATTTAGCACTAACTCTATAGAGAATATCATTTCTAACCTGGCAAAGGGTTACCACGTTTTATTTTCTAATCCTTACACCACTCAACCTTTTGAACATTTTCAAGAGGCCTACAATTTGTCATTAAAAATTAACCATAAATCGCTAACAAAACTTTCCTTACTCGCAATTTTACAAGTTTACAATTCTGAAGTATTACAATCTAACGATGATATTCTATATTATTTAAAAAAAATGAAAGATATTTCATCGGACAATGCAGATTTGTTTCATTATAAAATAAATCTTTTGTTATTCCACTTAAGAGACACTTTTCTAAATTTAAAAATTGATGAAACATATATTTTAGAATTTGATTCATTAATGAAAAAATTTGATGCAAATCATAATTTCTGGCCAAAGTATTATTCAACTGTTGGTGTTCTCTATGAAGCTCTAAACAAACCAGAAATTGCAATCAAATTTCATAACAATGCTATTAAATTAATAACTAATGAACCTTATTTTAATCACCTAATGTTTCGTTCAAATATTCGCCTGGCCGAAATAATGAAATTAAAAAATGAATACCATAAGGCAATAAATTATATTAACAAAGCTAGAAATCATATTAATTTATCTGATTCAATACGATCAAAATATTACATAAACAGATATCTTTCGTACAATTATTTCGGATTGAAGGATTACAAAAATGCATATAGCTCTCTCATTAATGCCAATGAGCTAAATGAAAAATTAGATTACAAAAAAAACAGTTTGGAAATTGTCCGACTTAATGTTAAATATCAAACCCAGGAAAAAGAATTACAAATTTTAAAAGAACGAGAACAAAAGAATCAAAATAGAAATATTGCCATTAGTTTTGGTGGTTTACTATTGTTTAGCGGTATTACCTTTTTCCTCATCCAAAAAAATACAAAACGTAAACAAAAACTAGCCGAGCAAGAAACCTTGCTGGAAACTCAAAAAGTAGCAACCTTACTTAAAGAACAAGAATTAAAGAGTATTGATGCTATGATAGAAGGCCAGGAAAAAGAACGCCAACGCATTGCAAACGATTTACATGATAATTTGGGCAGCATGATGGCAACATTAAAGCTTCATTTTGAAAACTTACAACAGCATAGAAACAGCAAAGATGCCAATCAACTTTTTAGTAAGACTAATATGCTTATAGATGATGCGTACCAAAAAGTACGCACTATTGCACACGCAAAAAACTCGGGTGTAATTGCTAAACAAGGATTGTTAAAAGCGGTACAAACAATGGCTGATAAAATATCTATAGACAATAAAATTGAAATAGATGTTATAGATTATGGTTTAGAAAATAGATTAGAAAACAGCTTAGAACTCACCATTTTTAGAATTATACAAGAACTCATTACTAATATTATAAAACATGCTGAAGCAACACAAGCCACGATACATTTAACGAATCACGAAGACATACTTAATATTATGATAGAAGATAATGGTATAGGATTTAAAGCCTCCCAAATATATTCCAAAAATGATGGAATGGGAATTAACAGTATAGATAAACGTGTTGAGCACCTTAATGGCTCTATGACCATAGAATCTGACCCAAAGCAAGGTACAACAATAATAATAGATTTACCATTATGATACGATTAGCCATTGCCGAAGATCATCAATCGCTTATTGATGGCATAAAATTACTCTTAAAATATGAAGACAATATCACTATTGTTGGTACTGCAAACGATGGTAAAGAATTGCTAAATATTGTAGAAAAAAAACAACCAAATGTAGTTTTAACAGATATTCGTATGCCAAAAATGGATGGCATTGAAGCTACAAAACAAATAAAAGCAAAACATCCAAACATTAATGTAATTGCATTTTCAATGTTTGATCAATCTGAAGCAGTAGAACAAATGTTAAAAGCAGGCGCTTCAGGTTACATTTTAAAAAACTCGTCTTTAAAAGAAGTGCTTAAAGCAATTGTTACTGTCTCTCAAGGCAACACCTATTTTGATGCCAACATCAATACCAATGTTCTAAGCTCTGAGAATACAAGTAAAAAGAAAGGCGTTTTAACCAAACGTCAAATAGAAATTTTAGAGCTTGTTGCGCAAGGAAAAACCTCTCGCGAAATTGCTGAACATCTTTTTATTGGGATTCATACTGTAGATACGCATCGCAAAAATATGATTCGAATTCTTGGGCTTAAAGGTAAGGGAGAATTGATGCGTTATGGGATAGAGAAGAAATACAAGTTTTAAAATAACCTTTATAAAGAAAGAATCAATCTATCAAAAAATCCCCTTTATTGGGGATTTTTTGGTGTTATCTTGTTTTGTAAATTTGGGATGCTATTAATTAAACCAATAGTTGGTAATGCTATTAGTCATAGGGAGAATTATTATAAATCCAGCTATTTAAAAATCCCCATTTATTGGGGGTTTTTTATGTTATTCGGTTTAGTAGATTGTAAATAACTTATTGCTTAATGAAAGAGATTTTAAATACTATAGAAAAAATGAGACTATCGGGAAAATTAATTTCAAATAATGATATTCTCTCGATATTACATGCTGTTAAAAAAATTACAACAAACGATGGTTTAATTAATTCCTTAATATTCTTAAAAACAACATTAAATCCGGAAATACGAATAAAAACAAGCTCTTTAACTCCAAGAGAAAACCAAATACTCCATCTTATAGGTAACGGAAAACAAAGTAATGATATCGCAATTCAATTAGAATTAAGTAATTCTACAGTTGAAACTCATAGAAAAAATATTAGAAAAAAATTAGACTTAACAGGTAAAGGTAAACTTATTGAATTTGCAATATTAAATAATATAATACAATTAAACTCCTCTATAGAATTACAGTCAAACTAATACAATAATTTAAAAAATATGCATTCACTTTTTATACTTATGATTCTTTTAGTAGTAAATTTTTTACTTTTAGCATTTAGCATAAACAAAAAAAAGTAATCAAAAATCTATTATTTATTCCCTCACAACAATTCATCAAGCCATAATTTTGTAGCTCTTCTAAGTTTTTTCACCCCTCTTCAAAATCAATATTTTAAAATTTAGTTATCTTTGATAAGCATCTAACAAAATAATTAAATGAAACGAGCATGTTAAAATTTTTATCACCCAATGGAATGACTAATGT
>JAGLKH010000161.1 GCA_023141985.1 Flavobacteriaceae bacterium
ATAGATATAGACATATGAAATATCTTAAATATTTACTGTTTCTTCTTTTAATACTGGTCATTGGTTTTTCAATTTATATAGCTGTACAACCAAATTCATTTGAAGTTACTCGATCAAGAACTATTAATGCTCCCTCAGCAGTTATCTATAACAATATAATCGATTTTAAAAACTGGGAAGCATGGTCGTCTTGGGCTGAAGCAGACCCAGACATGATTATAACATTACCTGAACAAACAAAAGGTATTGACGGCTCGTATTCTTGGGAAGATAAGGATGGAATAGGTACTATGACAACTATTGGTGCTACACCACATACTTCAATTAGTCAACAAATGCAATTCGAAGATTTCCCGGCTTCGGATATTTCTTGGAAATTTAAGCCTGAAGAAGATGGTTCAACAGAAGTAACCTGGAATATTTCGGGTAAAGATTTACCATTTATGTTTAAAGCATTCGCTACTGTAATGGGAGGAATGGAAAAACAAATTGGTCCTCATTATGAACGTAGTCTTGAAAAATTAGATAGTATAGTTGTAAGTAGTATGAAAGCATATAACATAGAAATAAATGGTATTACAGAGTATGCTATCGGATTTTATCTTTATAAAACAATAAATGCTACAAACAGTAATATTAGTACTATTATGGGACAGCAATATGGAAGTATTGGTATGTTTATGGGACAAAATAATATTGCTATGTATGGAATGCCTTTTACTATTTATCATGATATGAATATGGAAAATGGCACAGTAATTATGAGTAATGCAATGCCTGTAAAAGAAAAAATCGTAATTACTGGTGATAGTAATATTTTATGCGATTATTTACCGAAAATGACTGTTTTAAAAACAACTCTAAAAGGAAATTACACCAACTTACAAGAGGCTTGGAAAACTACAATGCAATATATCGCTGAAAACAATATTGAACAATCAGAATATAAACCCTTTGAAATATACAAAACTGATCCTGGTAATTTTCCAAATCCAGCAGATTGGATAACCGAAATTTATATTCCAATCAAAGAATAGTTAAACTTATGAAACAACTTTTACTCGTTTTTATAGGCGGTGGTTTTGGTAGTGCATTACGTTACGTTATTGGAAAATACTTAAATAATACTGAAGGATTTCCCTGGGGAACTTTTACTGCAAATATTTTAGGAAGTTTACTTATAGGAATCATTCTTGGTCTCGCTGCTAAAAACAATACACTTTCACAAAACCAAACTTTACTTTTAGCAACAGGTTTTTGTGGTGGTTTTACAACCTTTTCAACCTTTGCTTATGAAAATCATGTGTTTTTAAAGGCTGGTGATTTTACCAGTTTTGCAGTCTATACAATTGCTAGTTTTGTAGTTGGTTTTCTTGCTGTATTTTTAGGATTGTATCTTGTAAAGGCTTGACTTTATTAGAAAAATAAGCTGCCTTCGTTTAATCACGCTTAAGCGTGACTAAGCACAATTAAAACAATGTTTAGCTTAACATTATGACCAATTAGGAAAAAAATGACTGAATTTGACCAACTATTTAAAGCATTAAACATTACCGAGAAAAGTCTGCAAGAAAAAATTCTCAAAGTCGGTATTGTACAGACAGTACCTAAAAATTCATTCATTATAGAACAAGAAAGATATATTAAATGGTTAGCATTAGTTATTACAGGTAAAGTAAGGGTATGGCAAGAAAATGAAGACAGACAAATTTTACTTTACTATGTTAATCCTGTTCATACTTGTGTATTATCTCTTTCGGCAACATTTAGAGATTGTAAAAGCCTTGTAAATGCTAAAACAGAAGAAGAAACCATTATTGTGAAAATACCAGTTAGATATGTTACTGAATGGAGTTTTGAGTATAAGTCTTGGAATAATTTCACTACAAACTCATTTATTTTTAGTTATGAAGATTTACTTCATTCGTATAAAAATTTGGCATTTAGTAAAATAGATAAACGCTTATTAGATTATCTGCAATCCGAAAGTAAAACAAATCAAACTTCTTTTATAAATCTTTCTCACAATCAATTAGCAAAAGAAATTGGCACTACTCGTGAGGTTATTTCTAAAATTCTAAAACAATTTGAACTATCAGGAATAGTCAATCTGAAATTCAAGGAAATAGAGTTACTCTAAAAATTAATTCACTATATAATATTTTTTCTTACCTGTATCAAAAGGTACAGGTTTAACACTATTGCTCTCTTTACATTTGTACTGTAATTAAATCAGTAAACAAAAAACAGAAGAAAAATGCTAAAATTAAAAATCATTGCTATCTGTATGGTAGTATTAACAATTAGTTGCAATAGTTCAAAAACAATTCAAAAAGGAAGTAAAATTATGAATGTAAAAAAAGAAGTTTTAGATGCAAGTAAAAATTGGATTTCAAATTTCAACAAAGGAAACACAATCGAAATTGCGAATGCCTACACAGAAGATGCTATTATGGCAGCAAAACCTTTTGGTACTTTTGAAGGAAAAAAGGCTATAGGTGAATTTTGGACACCTTTTATAAAGTCTGGCGCCACAGATTTAAAATATACCAATACAAAAGTAGAGGTTATTAATGATAAAAAAGCCATCATATCCTCCCATTGGAGTATGAATGTTGGTAAAGGAATTATTACTAACGAAACTTGGGTAAAAATAGATGGTATTTGGAAATTAAAAAATGACCATTTTGAAGTAACAGAACAATTTAAAAACAATAATGATATGAACAAAAGAAAAGAAACTTACGTATTAGTGCATTCTGCTTGGTTAGGTGCTTGGCAATGGGAAAATGTAACCAAAATTCTAAAAGAAAAAGGACACACAGTAATTACACCTGATTTACCAGGTCACGGAACTGATAAAACTTCTCCTGCTGATATTACTATGGATAATTATGTTACAACTCTAACTGGCATACTTGACAAACAAGACGAATCTGTAATTTTAGTTGGACATAGTTTTAATGGAATTACTGTGAGTAGAGTTGCCGAATTAAGACCTAATAAGGTTAAAAAATTAGTT
>JAGLKH010000162.1 GCA_023141985.1 Flavobacteriaceae bacterium
TTTTTATAAGGTACAACACTTCAAAAAAGAGCTCAAAATAAACGCTCATTACTGTTTGTTAATCAAATATATAATTGTAAATTTGCAAACTCTTTTTGAGAGACAAATGTTTAATTAGAAAATTATTTAGTGTGGATACATTAAGCTACAAAACGGTTTCGGCAAACAAAGCAACTGTAAACAAGCAGTGGGTTTTGGTAGATGCCGAAGGTCAAACACTAGGTCGTATGGCTTCTAAAGTTGCAATACTTTTAAGAGGTAAGCATAAGCCTAACTTTACACCACACGTTGATTGTGGAGACAATGTTATTGTTATAAACGCAGAAAAAATCAACTTAACAGGAAACAAGTGGACAGACAAAACTTATGTGCGTCATACGGGTTATCCTGGTGGTCAAAGAACTTTAACTGCTACAGAATTGTTTGGAAAAAGTCCTTCAAGATTAGTAGAAAAGTCTATTAAAGGAATGTTACCTAAAAACAAATTAGGTGCAGCGTTATTCCGTAATTTAACTGTTGTTGATGGCTCAGAGCATTCTCATGAAGCTCAAAAACCAAAAACAATTAACTTAAACGAAGTAAATTAAATGGAAGTAATTCACAAAATTGGTCGTAGAAAAACGGCTGTTGCCCGTGTGTATGTTTTAAAAGGAAAAGGAAACATTACCGTGAACAAAAAAGATGTTAACGTATACTTCCCTACAGCTACTTTACAGTACAAAGTAAATCAACCGTTAGCATTAACTAACAACGAAAAAAACTTTGATATTAAAGTAAATGTATTTGGTGGCGGTGCAACAGGTCAAGCAGAAGCAGTACGTTTAGCTTTATCTCGTGTAATGTGCGAATTGGATGAAGAAAACAGAAGTATCTTAAAACCTGAAGGATTATTAACCAGGGATCCAAGAATGGTAGAACGCAAAAAATTCGGACAGAAAAAGGCGCGTAAAAAATTCCAATTCTCTAAACGTTAAAATCCCAAACTTGATTAGGGATCTGTTTATCAGTTATTATAATCAAGTTAAAACAGTAAGATGCTGAAACTAGTTCAGCATTAAAAATTTAAACCAGTTATTGTTGTCCATGACAATTAAGTCAGGATTTAGTTTAGCATCTAAATGGTTAAGGCCTTAATTAAAAAGCCACTTAATCATTGCTAATTCAACAGAACGTAAACTATTACAAATGGCAAAATTAGAAGTAAAAGAATTATTAGATGCAGGTGTGCACTTTGGACACCTTACAAGAAAATGGGATCC
Organism: Flavobacteriaceae bacterium; assembly: GCA_023141985.1. Taxonomy (GTDB): domain Bacteria; phylum Bacteroidota; class Bacteroidia; order Flavobacteriales; family Flavobacteriaceae; genus PRS1. The sequence continues at coordinate 1,260 of JAGLKH010000162.1, forward strand.
GAATATGGCTCCTTACATTTATATGGAGCGTAATGGTATCCATATTATAAATCTTTATAAAACAGTTGCAAAATTAGAAGAAGCCTCTCAAGCTTTAAGTAAAATTGCAGCATCAGGTAGAAAAATATTATTTGTAGCTACCAAAAAACAAGCAAAAGATATTGTTGCTGACAAAGCGGGAAATGTAAACATGCCTTACATTACCGAAAGGTGGCCAGGAGGAATGTTAACTAACTTTGTTACTATTAGAAAAGCAGTTAAAAAAATGGCTTCTATCGATAGGATGAAAAAAGATGGTACATTCCTAACACTTTCTAAAAAAGAACGTTTACAAGTAGACCGTTTAAGAGCAAAATTAGAAAAGAATTTAGGTTC
>JAGLKH010000163.1 GCA_023141985.1 Flavobacteriaceae bacterium
AGTTGAAGTGAAAGAAACTGTTAAATCTGAAGAAAAAACAGCACCAGTTGAAGCATCTCAAGAAGAAGAATAAAACCCTATTTTCAAAAAAAGATATAAGAACGTTTAATTTTTTATAAAATTATTATACGCCTTTTATTAAATTCTAATCATAGAAATTATGACAAAAATAACAGCCTCAGAGGTAAATAAATTAAGAAAATCTACAGGCGCAGGAATGATGGATTGTAAAAATGCATTAGTAGAATCTGGAGGAGATTTTGATAAAGCAATCGAAATCCTTCGCAAAAAAGGACAAAAAGTAGCTGCAAAAAGAGCAGATCGCGAATCTTCAGAAGGTGCTGCAATAGCAAAAGTTAACGATTCTAAAACAGTAGGTATTTCTATTGTTTTAGGTTGTGAAACGGATTTTGTTGGTAAAAACGAGAATTTTGTGAATTTAGCACATCAGTTAGCTGAATTAGCTTTGTCTCACTCTTCTAAAGAAGAGTTTTTAGCTGCAGATATTAACGGCATGTCTGTATCAGAAAAATTGATTGAACAAACCGGAGTAATTGGCGAAAAGATCGAAATAGGAGGTTTTAAAAAAATAGAAGCTCCATATGTTGGATCTTACATACATTCCGGTAATAAAATAGCGACTTTAGTAGGTTTATCTGCGAGTTTAGATGGCGTAGATGTTGTAGCAAAAGATGTTGCCATGCAAGCTGCAGCAATGAATCCTATTGCACTTAATGAAGAAGGTGTTGATGCCTCTATTATTGAGAAAGAAATAGAAATTGCAAAAGACCAATTAAGAGCTGAAGGTAAACCGGAAGCCATGTTAGATAATATTGCTAAAGGTAAACTAAAACGTTTCTTTAAAGATAATACCTTAGTAAACCAAGCGTTTATTAAAGATTCTAAAATTAGCGTTGCAGATTACGTAAAATCATTAGATAGTAATTTAACAGTTACTGCTTTTGAGCGTGTTGCGTTAGGATAAGTAAACAAAACCTCTCTTGTCCTAAATAACCATTACAGGTTTATACAAAGATAGTTTTAAATCTCAGCGGTTAACCTCGCTGAGATTTTTGGTTTTATATGTTTGTGCATTTGATTTTGAGTAACGCTATTTCAGGAGGTGACTGACATATATAAAAAAAGCCTTACTCAATATGAGTAAGGCTTTTTTATCATTTAATCTCTTTACCATTTTTATCAAAAAAATGATACTCTAGATACGTGTAAGCATCTCTTGGTAATATATTTACCCATTTTTTATATTCAAAAAACCATTTTGAACGTATAGATGGAAAGCCTTTTGTTAAATAGGCTGCTATAAAAGGATGTGTGTTTAAAGTCAACTTTTTATAGTCTTTTTTTAATAGCTGTTCCAGATCATGCGAAATCTTTTGCACGATGCCAATAGGAGCTTCAACTTCTGAACCATTAACGCCATTGGGATCTTCCTCCCTGGTCTTAATCTTCATTTCTGGTCTTACTCTTTGCCTGGTTATTTGTATCAATCCAAATTTACTTGGAGGTAAAATTTTGTGTTTTGCTCTATCATCTTTCATTTCATCACGAAGGTGATTAAAGAGCTTCTTTCTATGTTCAGCTTTTGACATATCAATAAAATCGACTACAATTATTCCACCCATATCACGCAAGCGTAATTGACGAGCTAGTTCTGTAGCAGAAATTAAATTAACTTCAAGAGCTGTATCCTCTTGGCTTTTTGCTTTGTTAGAGCGATTTCCACTGTTTACATCAATAACATGAAGCGCTTCTGTATGTTCTATTACCAGATAAGCTCCTTTTGCCATCGACACAGTTCTTCCAAAGGATGTTTTTATCTGCCTCTCAATTCCATATTTTTCAAAAATGGGAACATTAGACTGATACAACTTAACTATTGATTCTTTTTTAGGTGCAATTTTTTGCACGTAATCTTTAATTTGAATGTAAAGCGATTCATCATCTACTACTATTGAAGTGAAAGAGTCGTTAAAAATATCTCTTAAAATAGAAGAGGCTTTATTCATTTCTCCTAACACTTTACTAGGATGATGTGCTTTATGTAGCGTTTTACACATTGCGGTCCAAAGACCATACAAATTTTGTAAATCTCTGTCTAGTTCGGCTACTTTTTTGCCTTCTGCAACAGTACGTACTATTACTCCGAATCCTTTTGGAGTAATACTTTTAAGCAAACGTTTAAGCCTATCTTTTTCTTCTTTATTTTCAATTTTTTGTGAAATTGAAATACGACTGGAAAAAGGGACTAAAACTAAATATCTACCTGCTAATGAAACTTCAGAACTAATTCTTGGTCCTTTAGTAGATATCGGTTCTTTTACTATTTGTACTAATACAGATTGATTTGATTTTATGGCGTCAGCTATGCTTCCGTCTTTATCAATATCTTTTTCAAATGGGAAATTCTTTAAAGAATAATCTCTAAGTTTACCTGTGCTTACACGTTTTACGAATTTTAAAAGAGAAGGGAGTTTTGGACCTAAATCATGATAATGCAAAAAAGCATCTTTTTCATAACCAACATTAACAAATGCTGCATTTAAGCCTGGTACAGATTTTCTAATTTTGGCTAAAAACACATCGCCAACCGAAAAATTACTGCCCTCTTCATCTTTTTGTAATTCAATAAGTTTTCCATCTTTTAATAAGGCAAAATCAACAATGTTTGAACTAGAACGAATTATTAATTCTTTATTCATAAAGTTAATTTTTATCCATACAGTTAAGTACAGATGGATTATACATATTATTTTGATTCACAGGATTTTAATCTGTAAAATTCATGATTATACTAAGGTAAAAGTATAATTAAATCATAAATTTATTGTCAAAGAACGATTTTAATAAAATTGAAAAAGTAGTTAAAAAACTACTTTTTCGTATTATTTTTTCTTGTGACGATTAGCTCGTCTCCTTTTTTTACGCTTATGCGTTGCTACCTTGTGTCTTTTACGTTTTTTACCACTTGGCATAAATTATTACGTTTTTAAATTAATACTTTTTTAATGTTTTATTTAACCTCAACATTAGCTTTTATACTTTCTACAAAAACTTTTGCCGGTTTAAATGCTGGTATATTATGAGCAGGAATTTTGATAGTTGTATTTTTTGAAATATTTCTACCTGTTTTTTCTGCTCTTTTTTTGATGATGAAACTACCGAAACCTCTAAGATATACGTTATCACCACCTTCTAGAGATGCTTTAACTTCACTCATAAATGTTTCTACTGTTGCTTGAACATCTCCTTTTTCTATTCCTAATTTTTCAGAAATTTTTGCTACTATATCAGCTTTAGTCATTGTTTGTTAATTTTTAGGGTTATCTATTAATAATAAGGGTTGCAAATATATGTATTTTATATTCAATATTTCAATCCTAATTCATTAAAATTTAACCAAATAAACGTTTATTTTTACCATTCATAGAATTTTAAAAATGAATTTCACAAAAATTTCAACACATTGGTATTCAACACATAAGAGAGAGCTTCCTTGGAGAGGAACAAGAAGCCCGTATTATATATGGCTTTCGGAAATTATAATGCAGCAAACTCAAATTAAACAAGGGTTACCATATTATAAAGATTTTGTATCTAATTTTCCTACAGTTTTTGACCTTGCTAAGGCCCAGGAAAAGGATGTTTTAAAATTATGGCAAGGGCTGGGATATTACTCAAGGGCACGACATTTGCATTATTCAGCTAAATATATAGTCAATTCATTACATGGAGAATTCCCCAAGACGTATAAAGAGTTATTAAAACTTAAAGGTGTTGGAGATTATACGGCTAGTGCTATCGCTTCAATTTGTTATAATGAGCCTACGGCAGTTGTAGATGGTAATGTCTATAGAGTTTTGTCGCGGTATTTTGGAATTGACACACCTATTAATTCATCTCAAGGTATAAAAGTGTTTAAGAAGCTTGCACAAAATTTACTGCCTAAAGATAATATTGGTGACTATAACCAAGCTATAATGGAATTTGGGGCTATACAATGTAAGCCAAAGAAGCCTAATTGTAATGTATGTCCTTTAAATAAGAAATGTGTAGCATTACTGCTTAATAGAATAACAGAGCTTCCGGTAAAAATTAATAAGACCAAAATCTCGAAGAAGTATTTTAATTTTTTAGTTTTTATTTCAGAAAATAATAAAACGATTTTGGAGCAGAGAGTTGGAAAAGGGATTTGGCAAAATTTATATCAGTTTCCTTTAATTGAAACCAAGAAAAGCTTAACAGAAGAAAATTTTAAAAGCAATACAGATGTAAAATCTATTATAAATGGGAATAAATATAATTTTAGTTTGTACAATGATACCGAAATCGTTCATAAACTTTCTCATCAGCATTTATATACAAAATTTTGGATAGTTAAAATTGAAGGTCTTCCGCAAAAAGGGTTAGATATTTCAAAAATAAAGACATTACCTGTACCTGCTATTATAAGTAGGTTTTTAAATGAATTTAACTTTTAGTGCTTTTTTAATAATGTCATATTTTTTTGTTACTTTTAAAAAAGTCTGCTATAAATCAATTAATTTTGTAATATTAATAAATTAAATAATCATGTCAGGAACATTAAATAAAGTAATGCTAATAGGGCATTTAGGAGATGAAGTGAAAATGCATTATTTTGAAGGAGGAGGTTGTATTGGTCGTTTTCCATTAGCAACAAACGAAACTTACGTAAACAAGCAAACCAATGAACGCGTTTCTAATACAGAATGGCATAATATAGTGGTTAGAAATAAAGCTGCAGAAATATGTGAAAAGTATTTGAGCAAGGGAGACAAAGTTTATATAGAGGGTCGTATAAAAACACGAAAGTGGCAAGATGATAAAGGAATGGATCGTTTTTCTACCGAAATTCAATGTAAAGATTTTACATTTTTAACTACAAAAGGCGAAAATATATCATCAGAAGTTGCTTCTCAAAAAACACAATCGTCTGTACCAAATAATCAAAATGTTGAAAGCGAGCCTTCTGGAGAAGAAGATGATTTGCCATTCTAAACTGTTTAACTAATACCTTAACATTTGGATCCCGATCCCTTTAGTTTAATTATCAGTTTTTACGCAATTGATGTTTCAATTGTATATGGTTTTGTGCTTTTATTTTTGTTATTATTATGCTCTGCATTAATTTCTGGAGCAGAAGTTGCTTTGTTTTCTCTTACAAAGGTAGATATTAATAATGCATTAGAAGAAAAATCTAAGCCTATAGAAATTGTTTCTAAGCTTTTGCAAAAACCTCAAAAACTGTTAGCTACCATATTAGTGGCCAATAATTTTATAAATATTGCAATTGTCATTTTGTTTGCTTCAATAAGTGATGTTTTATTTAAAAACCTTAACTCTGTTATTGATTTTTATTTTTTTGAAGTTAATCTTGTATTCTTTTTAAAGGTAATAATAGCTGCATTTTTAATTTTGCTTTTTGGTGAAATATTACCAAAGATTTATGCCAGTAGAAATAATCTAAAGTTTTCTAAATTTATGGCTTATCCGTTAAACATATTAAATACTATTTTTTCACCATTAAGTTTGCCAATGCAGAGAATAACACAAACGATTCATAATAAACTGGGGAAACAAAAGGCTAATTTAAGCGTGGACCAATTATCACAAGCTTTAGAGTTAACCAGTGAAGAAGACACAACTAAAGAAGAGCATAAAATATTACAAGGCATTGTGTCTTTTGGGAGTACAGATACAAAACAGGTAATGAGGCCAAGAATAGACATTTTTGCTTTAGAAGAGAGTTTAAAATATAGTGAAATCATTCCTAAAATAATTAAACATGGCTATTCTAGGATTCCTGTTTACAAAGATAATGTAGATACGGTTACAGGGATTTTATATGTTAAAGATTTGTTGCCTTATATAGATAAAGATCAACTTAATTGGACAAGTTTACTTCGGGAACCGTTTTTTGTTCCTGAAAACAAAAAACTAGACGATTTGATGGCAGAGTTCCAAGAAAAGAAAGTCCATCTCGCAGTTGTAGTTGATGAGTATGGTGGGACTTCCGGGTTGGTGTCCTTAGAAGATGTTATTGAAGAAATAGTAGGAGATATTAGTGATGAGTTTGATGTAGACGATCTTATTTATTCTAAACTCGATAATAATAATTATGTGTTTGACGGAAAAACCACATTAAAAGATTTTTATAAAATAATTAAGATTGAAGATGAAGATGTTTTTGAAATTCAAAAAGGAGAATCAGAAACTATTGCTGGATTTATTCTAGAAGTATCAGGGAGTTTCCCTAAAGTTGATAGTAAAATATATTTTAAAGATTACGTTTTTACAATTGAGGCTTTAGATAAAAAACGGATTAAACAAATAAAACTTACAATTAAAAATTAATGAGAAATTTATTTACTCTTTTCATAATGATGTTATTTATATCTTGTGGTAACGATCCCGTTCCAAAACCTAAAGCATTTTTAAGATTAGATTTTCCAAAGGCACAATATCAAGAAATAGATGCAAATCTTCCTTTTACTTTTGAAAAAAATAGTCTTGCTAAAAATATTGGAACTATAAAATCGTCCAGAGATAATAATATTAAGGGTTTAGAGATCGTCTATCCATCTTTAAAGGCAACCATATTTTTAACGTATAAAAAAATAGATACAACAAGTTTGCAGCGTCATTTAATCGATGCTCAAAATATTACCCAAGCACATGCGGCTAAAGCAACTGCTATAATAAAACAACCTTTTGAAGATTTAGAAAACCATGTTTATGGAATGCTCTATGAAGTAGAAGGGAATGCTGCATCACAATCACAATTTTACATTACTGATAGTATTAATCATTTTTTAACCGGCGCCCTGTATTTTTATGCTAAACCTAATTATGATTCTATACTGCCAGCTGCAAAATATGTTACCAAAGACATACAACACTTTATGGAAACCTTAAAATGGAAACAATAAAAAAAAAAGCCACTAAGTGGCTTTTTTTAATATGATAATT
>JAGLKH010000164.1 GCA_023141985.1 Flavobacteriaceae bacterium
TCACATTTCTTTTTGCACTCTGCAGTTTTTTCGGCACATTTAGGACAATCTTTTACAGTACAATCCGGGCTACATTTTGCAGAACATTCTTTTTTAGTTGAAAAAGCCTCGACAGTTTTCATGTCACTTACTTTATAAATGTCTGCAACTTTAGAAACGGTTTCTTCAAGAGATGTAGTATTTACCATAGCTTCATCATATTCAACCATTGCTAATTTTCGATCAAAATTTACAGTAGCAGATTTAACGCCATCCATATTGGCAATTTTCTTTTCAATGGTTTTTGCACAACCAATTGCGCAAGTCATTCCATCGATTGTAAACTCTGCTTTAGCATAAGTAGCATTCGGGTCTAATTCTTTTTTAGCAGTTGTTTCAACTTCAATAGTTTTAACTTCTGGTTTTAAGTCATTTTTACAAGATGTAAAAATTGTAACAACTAAAACAATTGCTAAAATATTTTTTAATGTCTTCATAAGTTTTTATTATTAAGTTCTTCGCAAAACTAATAATTTTTAGCTTTAATTTGCTCAATTTTAGCGTAATTATAAAATATGTCATTGTATTCAGGTAATAAAAAATGGGTTTATCTTATTGTACTTTCAATTATTTGGGGAAGTTCATTTATTTTAATCAAGAAGGGTTTAATTGGGTTTACGCCTATGCAATTAGGGGCATTAAGAATATTAATTTCCGGATTTTTTGTATTTCTTTTTGGGTTTCACACTTTAAAAAAGATAACCAGGAAGCAATGGAAATGGATTATTGTTTCCGGGTTTTTAGGAACTTTTTTTCCTGCATTTTTTTTCGCTTTTGCCGAAACAGAAATTGATAGTGCTGTAGCTTCTATTTTAAACTCCTTAGTACCATTGAATACGATATTGTTAGGATTTGCCATTTTTAAAATAGCGTCTACTAAAAGACAAATTTTTGGTGTAATAATTGGTTTTATAGGGACTTCAATTTTAATTATTGATGGAGCACAACTTAATCCACATCAAAACTATTTTTACGCAGGATTAGTTTTGATTTCCGGTGTTATGTATGGTGCTAATGTAAATATCATTAAACGTCATTTACAGCATGTAAAAGCCATAACAATTGCTGTAGGAAATTTTGCTGCTATTATTATTCCAGCATTTATAGTGTTATTATTTACAAACTTCTTTTCTAAAGAAACATTTGAATTACCGGATTTTAAAATGGCTCTATTATATGTAGTCATTCTTTCAGCTTTTGGGACGGCTTTGGCTAAAGTGATGTTTAATAAATTAGTACAAATGGCAACGCCGGTTTTTGCATCATCCGTAACTTATGTAATGCCTGTTGTTGCTGTTGTTTGGGGGATTTTAGATGGTGAAGGGTTTAGTCGATTACAAGGCTTGGCTGCCGTTTTAATTTTGATTGGTGTTTATTTTGCTAATAGAAGAAGTTAAACCCGGAATATGTATTAGAAAATCTATTACAAATTACAATTACTGCAAAATATACCACTCTGTTAGATTTTGAAGCCTCACCATAGCGGTGCTATACTTTCATTTCAAAATCTTATATTTTATTGTACTTGTAACTCTCATAACGAAGTTCTAAAGCATAATCCAGGTTAAAAACCCAAAGCCGAAACCCTGGGTTTAATA
>JAGLKH010000165.1 GCA_023141985.1 Flavobacteriaceae bacterium
CCCAGTTTCTTAATAACTCAATAGGTTCTTTTAAGGATTTTTCAGGGCTCAAGGACTGATCATATGCTTTTATCAGACCTGGAATTAATACTTCAAAAGCAGGTAAATATGGGTCATAAGCAGTTTTGATTAACTTATCCAATGTCAATCCATTTGCCTTTTTCAATAATCGAATCGCATGAACACCTCGGAAATTTTCACTATTCATTGACATATATCCAGGATAGTCTTCAATTTTAGGACTGTATTCGGCGGCACTTGTAAATGGTGTGGAATTACAATTTTGTATCCAGCCATTTGGCGGATTTAATACAGTAATGGCTTCATCAACAGAATGTAATCCTTTCCAGTCAGTAGCTGGGTTACTACCATCTACCGGCTTCGAATAATCAAATTTTATATTTCTTATCGGAATAAAATTGCCATGATAATAAGCTATGTTACCTTCAGCGTCTGCGTAAACCGTATTATTGGATGAGTTCGTACGAATATTCATCATTTCCCTAAATTCTTCATGACCATTTAATTTAGTTCTGGTAAATGATTGGGTCAATGCTTTTACAGGATCCCACATCATTGCTGTTGCTACCCATTTATTGCCAAGTTTATATGTAATAGGACCATGATGTGTGCGATACATTGAGAAGTTTCGCTCTTTAATTTGATTGTTTTCTTTATACTTAAGTGTAACTCCCAACTTCTCAACGGATCGTAATTCATCACCATATTTATATTTCCATCCATCTTCATTCTCTACAACAGTTTCAACAAAATCATCTATTACATCAGTGTAGGTTGAAGTATGCATCCAACCTGTTTTTTCATTAAATCCTTGATAAACAAAAAACTGACCCCAAGTTACTGCTCCATAAGCATTAAGGCCTTCTTCACTCACAACATGCACTTCTCCGCGAAAGAAAAAAGAAGTATGAGGGTTGATTAGTAGCATGGTGTTACCGGATTCTGTTAACTTTCCTGAAATAGCAAAACCATTTGAACCTCTTGGTTCATTATCAGCAAGACGTATGAGTCCATCATTCACTTTATTTAAGGAAAGTGACGGTTTTTGTTCATAAAAATCTTTTATTTTTTTTGTGGATATTCGCTCTATATCACCTCCAATAGATCCTTCACTAAAATACATGGGCATCCATGGTTCAAAATGTGTTAGTAATTTTGGATGAACTTCAGGATGAGTATGCAAATAATAATTAATGCCATCAGCGAAAGCTACACAAAGTTTTTTTAACCATTCCGGGCTTTGTTCAAAATACTGTATTGCTTCTTCTTTAGTCATAACCAGCTTTGCTCTAAGATCACTATAAATTGCTTCTTCTCCTTCCACTTCTGCCAAACGACCGATAGCCCAAATATAATTTCTCTCTACACGATTAAAATCATCTTCGCATTGGGCATATAACAAACCAAACACGGCATCAGCATCTGTTTTCCCATAAATGTGAGGTACACCAAAATCATCGCGAATAATTTCGGTATTTGCAGTATGAGCTTTCCAGCGAGACAGTTCAGTTTGTGGTTGGTTAGTAGTGCAGGCTGTAATAACAATTAACAAGGCAACATAAATATATTTCATAGGGAATCTAAGGTTGAATTTAATTTTTGAATTTACATATAACAACATAAGTTATATACAGACAGTACACAAATCTATCAAAAATATTCTTAAATAGACCATACCAATGTTTCAGACAATATAGTAATATTGGTATGCTGCATTAGGAATTATTTTACCACACAAAAGTATGCCAACTAATTTTTTAAAAACGGAAATTTCCTGTTTCTTTTAATAATTGTTTGTAAGTAAGAATCTAAGACAATCATTACTCCCAAGACAAATTATGGGAAGCTACCGGAGGTGCCTGAAATTAAAATTTATCAATTGATGCTCTCTTTTACGCATCTAAAACACCCCATACTGCTATTTTTAAAAATTTATAGTCGTTTAGCTCTTTATTAGTGTATAACGTTCTATCTTTATTCTTTTAAAAAGATGTCCAACTAGGACCACTTTCTCCAATAATTGACTCTAATT
>JAGLKH010000166.1 GCA_023141985.1 Flavobacteriaceae bacterium
CCTTTTATTAAACGAGGTTGTTGAGATGTTATGCCTGTAGGGCAGTTACCTTTATTGCATTGCAATGACTGGATACAGCCCATAGCCAACATCATACCGCGTGCACTATTACATAAATCAGCGCCCAGACTTAATCGCTTAACGATGTGGAAACCCGTAAAAATTTTTCCAGATGCAATAATCTTAATCTCCTTTTTTAAATCAAAACCAATTAGACAATTACTGACCAAAGCAATAGCATCCATGAGGGGCATTCCAATGGAGTTCGTGTATTCTATAGGTGCTGCTCCTGTACCTCCTTCACCTCCATCAACTGTAATAAAATCTGGTTTTATTCCTGTAGAAACCATTGCTTTGCACAAGTCTATAAATTCTTGCTTTTTACCAACACATAACTTAAATCCTATGGGTTTACCTTCAGATTTTTCTCTAAGTATTTTTATAAAACCCATTAACTCTGTTGGTGATGAAAACGCGGAATGTGAAGGAGGTGAATTTACATCAGTGTGCGGTTTAACATCTCTAATGGCTGCAATTTCTTCTGTGTTTTTTACGGCAGGTAATATACCTCCATGTCCTGGTTTTGCTCCTTGAGATATTTTAATCTCAATCATTTTCACATTTTCTAACGAGGCTTTTTTAGCAAAGGTGTCTGGACAAAAATGTCCTTCATGAGTTCTACATCCAAAATAACCTGTACCAATCTGCCAAATTAAATCTCCTCTATTTTCTAAATGATAAGGACTTATACCTCCTTCACCTGTGTTATGAGCAAAACCACCTATTTTTGCTCCTTTATTTAAGGCTAAAACGGCATTCTTACTTAATGAACCAAAACTCATAGCGGAAATATTTAACAAACTTGCTGAGTATGGTTTTTTACAATCAGCACCTCCAACTATAACTCTAGGATGTGGATTAACATCTATATGATTACAGGCATACATTGAATGATCTAGCCATTCATAACCAACTCTATACACATCCATCTGCGTTCCGAAAGGAACAGTATCATTTGTTTTTTTTGCACGCTGGTATACTAAACTTCTAAACATCCTATTTATAGGAGCTCCCTCTGTATCCGTTTCCACAAAATATTGCATTATTTCTGGACGTATTTTTTCTAATAAATACCTTCCGTGTCCTAGCACGGGAAAATTCCTTTTTATAGTATGTGTTTTCTGTAAAATATCTGATACACCTAAAAGAATAATTGGTCCAAAAAACACAAAACTCCAAAGGATTGGCTTCCAAATTATTGATATTGAACCTATAATAGCTACTATAGCTATTGAAATAATGATAAATGCTTCTCTAATTTTCATTGTACTGAGGGTTTTTGATTCTTGATGTATCTTTCTGACCAGTTTGCTATCATTTTTCCAACATATAAAGAATCTTCTCTATTTGTAAGCAAATGATCAGCTCCGTCTAATGAAATAAAGCTTTTAGGATGCCAAGCACTTTTGTAAATTTGTGCTGCATTTTCAATACCAACAGTTATGTCTTGAGGAGAATGTAGTACTAATAAAGCGCTCTTTAAATTTTTCAAAGTTTTGTCCATATTTTTTTCATTGATGTCATCTAAAAAATGTTTTTGGATTTTAAACTCTCTGCCTCCAATTTCTATTATTGCTTCTCCATTGACATTAATCTTATCAATGCCAGATTTCAGTAAATGTGAAACATGTTTTGGATTTGATGGAGCACCAATAGTAGCAACTGCTTTTATAGTTGGTATTTGATTTGCTGCAAATACAACTGCAGCTCCCCCTAAAGAATGTCCAATTATTATTTCAGGTGCAGTGTAGTTTTGTTCTAAAAATTGAGCTGCAGAAATTAAGTCTTCTACATTTGAAGAGAAATTAGTATCTACAAAATCTCCTTCACTTTCACCTAAGCCTGTAAAATCAAATCTCAAAACACCTATTCCGTGGCTTGTTAAAGCTCGTCCTATATTCCTTACAGCTGTTAAATTTTTGTTACACGTAAAACAATGTGCAAATAAGGCAAAACCTTTTGGTTTTTCTTTTTTTGGCAGTTCAATCCGTGCTGCTAGTTCAAACCCATTAGCATTAAAAAACTTTATTTTTTTACTTATCATTAATGATATCTATGTTTTTTTAAATAGCTATTTAATAGACGTGAGTAAACCTCTATCCTAACAAATTATTGGATCACAATAATACATTGTCAATCTATTAATGCTTATTTAAAGGAAATGGCAGCTATTATTGGAATAGAAAAGAAGCTAACTACACATATTGCTAGATAGACTTTTGCAAGTACTGTATT
>JAGLKH010000167.1 GCA_023141985.1 Flavobacteriaceae bacterium
GATGTTATTGTTATTCGTTATGAAGGCCCAAAAGGAGGTCCGGGAATGCCAGAAATGTTAAAGCCAACGGCTGCAATAATGGGAGCAGGTCTTGGAAAAGATGTTGCATTTATTACCGATGGTCGTTTTTCAGGAGGAACACATGGTTTTGTCGTTGGTCATATAACACCTGAAGCTCAAGAAGGAGGAACTATTGCTTTTGTACAAGATGGAGATATTATTACTATAGATGCAGAAACTAATTCTATTGCTCTAGAAGTTTCAGAAGAAGAATTACAACAGCGAAGACAAAATTGGGTAGCACCAAAACTTAAAGTAGAACGAGGAGTACTTTATAAATATGCAAAAACGGTATCATCGGCATCCAAAGGATGTGTAACCGATGAGTTTTAATTGATTTTTATAATGAATAAAATATAAAATGAACGATTTAAAAATTCTAAATAAACCTAAAATTTATTCTGAAATAGAATTGAAATCTACAGAAATTGGATTTACAATGCCATCAGACTTATTTATTGGTTCCTTGTTAAAAACTTTAATAACAACTAAACCAGAATCAAATTTATTAGAGTTAGGTACAGGTGTTGGGCTATCGTTATCGTGGATGATTGATGGAATGGATTCAAAATCTAAACTTATAACAATTGATAATAATCCTGATTTAATTGAAATTGCCAAACATTATTTTGGGAATGATGAAAGAATTAAGATTATATGTGGAGACGGAACAAAATGGTTAAAAAAATATAAAGGTGAAAAATTTGATTTAATTTTTGCTGATGCATGGCCTGGAAAATATAGTGAAATAGAAGAAGTACTTGAATTAATAAAAATTGGTGGATTTTATATAATAGATGATATGAAGGCACAACCTAATTGGCCTGACGGACATTATATGAAAGTAAATAAACTTATAGATTATTTAGAAAACCGTAAGGATTTTAATTTAACTAAAATGAATTGGTCAACAGGAATTATAATAGCAACAAAAAAGTATTAATTATTGAAATAGCTTTCCTGCTAAGGCAAAAGTGAAAAGAAGTAAGACTTATGAATACAGAAACAGTAAAGATTAAACAGGGCAAAACAAAAACTACACAACGTATCTCAGGAAGTGAAGCCATAATCAAATGTTTATTAGCGGAAGGTGTTGATGTGCTATATGGTTATCCGGGAGGTGCTATTATGCCAGTTTATGATGAATTATATAAGTATCAAGATAAAATTCATCATGTATTAACGCGGCATGAACAAGGTGCAATTCACGCAGCTCAAGGCTATGCGCGGGTATCTGGTAAAGCTGGTGTTGCGATTGCAACCTCTGGCCCAGGGGCAACAAATTTAATTACAGGTATTGCAGATGCCCAAATTGATTCTACTCCGGTTGTTTGTATAACTGGACAAGTGTCTTCACACCTTTTAGGTAGTGATGCTTTTCAGGAAACAGATATAGTAAGTATATCAACACCTGTTACTAAATGGAATTATCAAATTACGAAATCTTCAGAGATCCCTGAAATTTTAGCAAAAGCATTTTACATTGCAAAATCTGGTCGTCCAGGTCCTGTTTTAATTGATATTACAAAAGATGCTCAATTTGGTGAATTTGATTTTGAGTATAAAAAATGTGAAAAGATCAGGAGTTATAATCCTGTTCCTAAAATGGATATGGCTCAGGTAAAAGCCGCAGCAGAATTGATTAATAAAGCAAAAAAACCATTTATTGTTTTAGGTCAGGGAGTAATTTTGGCTAACGCTGAAGAAGAATTGAAAAGCTTAGTTGAAAAAGCAGATATACCAGCAGCTTCAACGTTATTAGGTTTATCGGCTTTACCAACAGAACATGAATTAAATATGGGAATGGTAGGTATGCATGGACATTATGCACCTAACGTTTTAACAAATGACTGTGATGTTTTAATTGCAATTGGAATGCGTTTTGATGATCGTGTAACAGGAAATTTAGAAACCTATGCCAAACAGGCAAAGGTGATCCATTTTGATATTGACCCTTCAGAAATTGATAAAAATGTAAAAACAGATGTTGCAGTTTTAGGAACAGTAAAAGAAACTTTATCAGCTTTAATCCCATTAATCAATCCAAATAAAAATGAAGAATGGCATAAAAAATTTAAGGATTTACATCAAATTGAACACGAAGAAGTTATTCATCCAGAAATTAATCCGACTAAAGAAAAGTTAACAATGGGTGAGGTTATAAATGCTATTAATAAAGAAACAAATGGTGAAGCTATAATTGTTTCTGATGTAGGTCAGAACCAAATGTTTGCCAGTAGATATGCAGATTTTAAACAGTCAAAAAGCGTTGTTACTTCAGGAGGTTTAGGCACAATGGGCTTTAGCTTACCAGCTTCAATAGGGGCTAAAATGGGTGCGCCTGAAAGAGAAGTTGTAGCTATAATTGGAGATGGTGGTTTTCAAATGACTATTCAGGAATTAGGGACTATATTACAAACAAAAGTACCGGTAAAGATGGTAGTTTTAAATAATGAATTTTTAGGAATGGTTAGACAGTGGCAAGAGCTGTTTTTCGATAAACGTTATGCTTCAACAGTGATGACCAATCCCAATTTTATAAAAATTGTAGAGGGTTATGGCATCCAAGCTAAGAGAGTTACAAAACGTGAAAATTTATCAAACGCAGTTTCAGAAATGATTGCTTCAAATGAGCCATACTTTTTAGAAGTAATTGTAGAAAAAGAAGGCAATGTTTTCCCAATGATACCTTCTGGAGCAACAGTTTCAGATGTTAGATTAAAGTAAATTTAAGATGAAACGAGCATGTTAAAATTTTTATTACCAACAGAATGATTAATAGCGAACAGCATGTGTCCTCTAAAAAAATAAATATGAACACATGAAACGAGCATGTTGAAAACTTTATCACCCAAGAGAATGATTAATAACGAACAGTATGTGTTCGTTAAAAAACAATAGATATATAAGCACATGAAAAAAGAGATTTATACCATATCCGTTTATACCGAAAACAATTTAGGCTTATTAAACAGGATTGCGACATTGTTCATAAAAAGGCATATTAATATTGAAAGCCTTACGGTTTCAAGTACTGAAATTGATAATGTTTCGCGGTTTATTATCGTAGCTTTTATAACCGAAGATCAGGTTAAGAAAATTATTGGACAAATAGAAAAGCAGGTTGATGTGATTAAAGCGTATTATCATACTAATGAAGAATCGATTTATATTCAATCAGCATTGTTTAAAGTAAAATCAAGTTTACTTTTTGATGAACGTCAAATTCAAAATATTATCAAAAAAAGTAATTCACAAATTGTTACTGTTTCCAGAGAGTTTTTTGTGATTGAAAAATCAGGCAGAAAAGAAGAAATAGATAAACTTTATAATGAACTAGCACCTTTTGGCATTATGCAATTTGTAAGATCAGGAAGGATATCAGTTACAAAGGAAGAAATGAAAATTTCAGAGATATTAAAAAAACAATTAAACTAAATAATTAATAAAAGTATAATGGCAAATTATTTTAACACACTATCATTAGGACAAAAGTTAGATCAGCTAGCAAAGTGTCGATTTATGGAATCTTCAGAATTTGAAGAAGGTGTAGAATTTTTAAAAGGAAAAAAGATTGTAATTGTTGGTTGTGGAGCCCAAGGTTTAAACCAAGGATTAAATATGAGAGATTCAGGATTAGATATCTCTTACGCATTACGTGAGCAAGCAATTGCTGAACAACGTCAATCATACAAAAATGCAACTTCAAATGGATTTAATGTTGGAACCTACAAAGCGTTAATTCCTGATGCTGATTTGGTTTTAAATTTAACTCCGGACAAACAACATTCAAGTGTCGTAGATGCGGTAATGCCATTGATGAAACAAGGAGCAACATTATCGTACTCTCATGGATTTAATATCGTAGAAGAAGGAAAGCAAATTCGTAAAGACCTTACAGTAATTATGGTGGCACCAAAGTGTCCGGGAACCGAAGTAAGAGAAGAATATTTAAGAGGCTTTGGAGTACCAACTCTTATTGCTGTGCATCCTGAAAACGATCCTGAAGGAAAAGGTTGGTCTCAGGCAAAAGCTTATGCTGTGGCTACAGGTGGTCATAAAGCAGGAGTTTTAGAATCGTCTTTTGTAGCCGAAGTAAAAAGTGATTTAATGGGAGAACAAACCATTTTATGTGGCGTGTTACAAACAGCTTCTATTTTGTCTTTTGATAAAATGATTGAAGAAGGTATTGATGCAAATTATGCTTCAAAACTAATTCAATATGGTTGGGAGACTATTACTGAAGCCTTAAAACATGGTGGAATTACAAATATGATGGATCGGTTGTCTAATCCTGCAAAAATTAAAGCATTCGAATTATCGGAAGAATTAAAAACCATTATGAAGCCTTTATACCAAAAGCATATGGACGATATTATGTCTGGATATTTTTCACAAACTATGATGGCAGATTGGGCAAACGATGATGTTAATTTATTAAAATGGAGAGCAGAAACTGGCGAAACAGCATTCGAAAAAACAACAGCTACAACAAATCATATTACAGAACAGGAATATTTCGATAATGGTGTATTAATGATTGCTTTTGTGAGAGCAGGCGTTGAATTGGCTTATGAAACTATGGTAGCTTCAGGAATTATTTCTGCCTCTGCGTATTACGAATCACTTCACGAATTACCATTAATAGCTAATACGGTAGCAAGAAAGAAGCTATTTGAAATGAATCGTATTATTTCGGATACAGCAGAATATGGATGCTATTTATTCGATCATGCATGTAAGCCATTATTGGTTGATTTTATGAAAAAGATAAATACAGATGTTATTGGTAAACCATTCAGTACATCTAATGCAGTAGATAATGTAGAGCTCATAAAAGTAAATGAAGTAATTAGACAGCATCCAGTCGAGAACATTGGAAAAACCTTACGAAGCGCAATGACTGCAATGAAAATAATTAAAACAGATGTCAAAGAAGCAACAGAAATTTTAGCTTAGGCTAATTTATGGAAACAACGACAATATATTATCCAAGTATTAAAACTGTTGAAGTAGCTGCTGCCAGGTTAAAAGGATAGCTTCAGTAACACCTTTAATTTCAAATTTTCAATATTCAAAGAAGTTTCAAACTAATATTTTATTTAAGAAAAAAGATTTACAGCAGGTACGTTCCTATAAAATTAGAGGTGCTTATAATAAAATGTCTTCCTTAACAGAGACAGAAATTGAAAATGGGATAATATGCGTAAGTGCAGGAAATCATGCTCAAGGTATAGCTTTGTCATGTAAATTATTAAAGATAAAAGGTACAATTTATATGCCTTCTCCAACGCCTAATCAAAAGAATGAACAAGTGAGTGTCTTTGGAAAAGATGTTAATACGTTATCGCCATTAATTGACACCCTGGTGAATTTAGTTTGTAGAGTAAATTTAAACAGTTCTTGTCAACGTGGACCAGATGTTTATCCATTTACAGGGCGAAAAGACTCGGCGTTTAGTACCTTAAGTGTACATGATGCATTGCGTTCGTTTTCTATTAGAACATTTGTAGCATCAAAAGATAACGACTATAACAATGCGATTTTAAATGAATTATTAGATAAAAAAGCATCCCATTTTATTAGTACAGATTATATTTTGTAATAAGCAATAAACGAAATATTTATTAACATCAATTTTAGATTATTATCTTAATAAGTTGTGGAGTTTAAACAGCAACCATAGAATTTGATGCTCCTGCTTTTTTCTCAATAACTCATCGGTTAAGAATTATAATATTATTCCAAACTCCATCCTTTTCTATAAGTTCTTTTAACAAATTGGTTAGCAGGGTCAAAATTAGTTATTTTCATATTTATGCCATCCCAAAGTAGCTTTTTACGGCCTGGATATTCAAATCGATTACCTCTCTTTTTTCTTAAATTATAACTCCTTATCGCTAAATTCCCCATTAAAATAGATTCGGTTAAAGGACCTGAAAAATCGAAGGAAGATGTTAACGATTTTTGTTTTATACTTCCAAAGCCATCTTTACAAGCGGCTACCCATTTTGCCTGATGTCCGTGTTCTGGTAATGAAATTAACTCAGTATCTTCATTTGGTTTGATGATCTCTCCTGAGTTGAGATATATTTTTGGATTTCTACCATAGGTTCCACAGGTCATAATACCTTTTTCTCCTATCATTATAACACCATTAGTGCTATCTTCATCACCTATCGGATGATCTGCAGGAATAAGCTCTGGATGAAATGGACGTAAACCACCATCGGTCCAATTTAATTTTACTTCACGAGGATTTTTATCGCTCGCTGGAAATTTTAATTGTGTCCTAGATGAAGGAGGGCAAGAATCCGGCAGATAATCTGGCACCCAATCTTTCGAGAATATTGCACCAACACTGCTTTCTACTTCTGTTGGGTAACCAAGTCCTAAAACTCTATAGGGAGGATCCATTAAATGACAGCCCATATCTCCAAGAGCACCAGTTCCAAAATTCCACCAGCCTCTCCATTTAAATGGATGGTATAAAGGATGATAATCTACCCATTGTGCCGGACCGATCCAATTATCCCAATCTAGCCCTTCTAATAGTGCAGGCTTATCGGTTGGAGTTTCTATGCCCTGTGGCCAAACGGGTCTATTAGTCCATACATGAACTTGACTTACTTTACCAATCATTCCATTATCAAACCAATTAATCATTGTTTGTACACCTTGACCGGATGCACCCTGATTTCCCATTTGGGTTACCACTTTATATCTGTTAGCAGCTTGAGTAAGTACCCTAGCCTCATGAATACTATGCGTTAAAGGTTTTTGAACATACACATGTTTATTTAATTGCATTGCCGCAAGCGCAATAACAGCATGAGTATGATCGGGAGTTGATACCGTTATGGCATCAATATCAGTCATGGTATCCAATAATTTTCTAAAATCTTTAAATTTTTTGGCTTTAGGAAATTTTTTAAAGGCATTAGATGCCCTGTTCCAATCAACATCACAAATAGCTGAAATATTTGCAGATCCATTATTCCAAACATTTACGGCATCACTAAAACCTTTGCCGCCACCACCTATTACAGCAACATTTAATTGGTCACTTGGTGCTATAAACCCTCTACCCATAACATGCCTGGGAATTATTGAAATTCCTGCGACTGTTAAAGCCGTCTTTTTAATAAAACTTCTTCTGCTTGATGTGTTATTTTTATCCATTTATGTGAATTTTAGAAATTATTTGATTTTTTATAGGCCTCAATTACAGCTAACTCCCCGGCTTTACCTTCAATAGAATTGCCATGTTCCATACCAAGTATGCCCTTATATCCTTTGTTATGGATGTATTTAAATACATTGGCATAATTAATTTCGCCAGTAGTTGGTTCATTCCTTCCAGGATTATCGCCAATTTGGAAGTATGCTATTTCATCCCAGCAGGCTTCAATATTAGGGATTAAATTACCTTCCTGAATTTGCTGATGATAGATGTCGAAAAGTATTTTACAGGAAGGGGAGTTTACTGCTTTGCAAATTTGGTAGGCTTGAGGAGATTCTTTTAAAAACATTCCTGGATGATTTCTAAAATTTAAAGGTTCCAAAACCATGATCAAACCGTAAGGTTCCAAAATATCGGAAGCTCTTTTTAGTGCTTCAACAACATTAGCGGTTTGATAATCATTATCTAGCCTCAAATCTACATGACCTGGCACAACAGTCATCCATTTGGCATTAACACGCTTGGCTACTTCGACAGATTTTTGAATGTCTTTTAAAAACTCTTCTCTGTAGTCTTTACTTCCCGAAGCAAGATTAGGTATTTTCCAATAGATTTTATGGGCTACAAAAACGCCCATTTCCATGTCCTTATCCTGCATCAATTT
>JAGLKH010000168.1 GCA_023141985.1 Flavobacteriaceae bacterium
TTGATCCGCCATAAACCGTAGCTGATCTAGAATATCTGCCCCCGCATGATACTTAAACATGCCTTCATGAGGTGCGAATTTAAGTTTGAATTTAGACGGACTCAATGTTTTACTATGGCTTGCTATGGCGCTAAGTGGTGCTGCAGATAAAACTGTGGTGGCTAACAAACTCTTTTGAACAAAATATCGTCTATCCATTTAATATGTTATAACTATTAATCGTCTAATTCTAGCAACTCAATGTTTCGAAATTCCACAGGGTGACTTTCACTTTGTAATGAAATATACCCTTCCTTCAATAATTCTCCTTTTCTTGTTTTTAATGTATTATATTCACCTCCTATTTGAGGTTTTGAGTAGGACATCACTTCTTTTCCATTTATCTTGTGTGTAATTATTGAATCTTGAATAACTAAAATTTCCAGATTCACCCATTGGTCACCGTAATAGGTTTTAGAAGAGGAATTTATACAATGTGTTGTAACTAAAGTGTCATTCATTATTATATGCGTTCCTGGCGTGCATAGGTTTGCAGTTGGTCGCTCTTCATCTGTATTCAGCCCACCTAATAATTGTACTTCTATAGACACTGGAAAATCCTGATTAATATTCATACTCTCAGGAGATTGAGAATGTACCATAACACCACTATTTCTCTCAGCCCAACCTTCTCCACCATTGGCTTGGTTTCCAATAAATCTATATTGTAATCTTAATTTATAACTTGAAAAAGGGGTTTTATAAAATATATGCCCATATGTGGCATTAAAATTTTCATAACCATCATAAGACACTTTTAGTACTCCATTATCAACCCGAAAAGTATTGTGAACATTTTCATTAAGAGGATACCCTTTAATTTTAACAACCCAATCATTTAAATTTTCCCCATTAAATAATTGAATCCATTCTTTTGTAGATTCAGGAGCCCTTTCTTCCTCCCTTTTTTCTTTACAATTAGAAAATGAAGTTACACATATAAAGCAAATCAATAATTTAGACAAATATTTCATCGTTCAAAATTAATTTTAATTTATAAAAACTTATAAAGACCAGGCTTTACCCCCTGTTAACTCATTTAAATCACCACAATAATAAGTTGTAGGATAAGGATCGTATGCTAAAACTGTTTCACCTACAGTTTCACTTATTTTATAAGCATTAATGGTCATCCATTTCATGCTGTTTAATAATTCAGAGATAGTCATTGGTTCCATCTCAGGAGTAGGTGGCTGATCAAAAAGCATGTGATTATCCAGAAGATCTTTATAGTTCTCATCAGTTACCTTACTTAGATTTTCGTTATAATCGGTTTTAATTTGAGTTAATAATTTATCAAATGCTACTTTAATTCTATCTTGATCTTTAATATCCATTACTTCGTTAATATAAGTATCCATAAATTCGGGTACATTTACTTCTGTAGCCGAAGGCGAATCGGTTTTAGGTAAAAATACATCAACAATATTTTTTAGAACAGTACCTTGTTCTTCAGAAAAAAACTGAGGCACCCAATTTTCAGAATCACTGACACAACTTTGTAATAAACTAACTATAGTTGGTGTCGCTAAAACAAACCCGGTAGTGAGACCAATCTTTTTTAATGCTTCTCTTCTTT
>JAGLKH010000169.1 GCA_023141985.1 Flavobacteriaceae bacterium
AAAACACCAGTTTGATGACCCTTCCAAACAGTATAGTATTTTTTCTTTTTTTTACTCATTTTGTCATTTCCGTGAAGACGGAAATCTCTTTAATTTTAACCCTAAATCTCTTTAAACAATAATTTCTCGATCACTTTTGGGAAGTTGGTCATTTCTAATTCATGTATTTTTGCAGTAATATCTTCAATGGTATCTGTCGTTTCAACCTTACATTTAGCTTGAAAAATAATAGCGCCTTCATCATAATTTTCGTTAACATAATGTATTGTTATACCAGTTTCTGATTCTTTGTTATCCAAAACAGCTTGATGTACATGCTTTCCATACATACCTTTGCCTCCATATTTTGGTAATAATGCTGGGTGAATATTAATAACTTTATTAGGAAACACTTTCAAGATAAATTCAGGAAATTTCCATAAAAAACCAGCTAAAACAATGAGATCTGGATTGTAGCTTTTAAGTAGGTTTAACACGTATTGTGTTTCATGAAAGTCCGCTTTGTTAAAGCATAAACAACTAACACCTAATCTTTTACAACGCTCTATAACTTTAGCGTGAGGATTGTTAGTTAATACTTGAATAACAGACACATTATCTTTATTGCGAAAGAATTTAATTAAATTTTCAGCATTAGATCCAGAACCGGAAGCAAAAATAACTATACGTTTCATTTACAAATAGAGTGTTGAAATTATTTGAACAAAAGAAAGAATAATTATTAACAATTAGAAGTAAAATAAAATTCTTCAAGTTAAAATCTTTAAATTACATTCACATTTTTAATGTAAAAGTGCATTTTAAAATAAAGTTTTTTATTTTTGCACCCTAATTAAAACTTAAACTTAAAAGATTATGTCAGACATTGCATCAAGAGTAAAAGCGATTATTGTAGACAAATTAGGTGTTGATGAAAACGAAGTTGTAACTGAAGCAAGCTTCACTAACGATTTAGGAGCGGATTCATTAGACACTGTAGAACTAATCATGGAATTTGAAAAAGAATTTGATATTCAAATCCCAGATGATCAAGCTGAAAATATTGGAACAGTAGGTCAAGCAATATCATATATTGAAGCTGCAAAATAAGTAACATTTTTATGGAATTAAAGCGAGTCGTAGTTACTGGGTTAGGTGCGCTTACGCCAATAGGAAATACCAAAGATGAATATTGGAAAAATCTTATTATTGGTAAAAGTGGTGCTGCGCCTATAACGTATTTTGATACTGAAAAGTTCAAAACGAAATTCGCTTGTGAATTAAAAAACTTTAACGTCACCGATTTTCTTAATAGAAAAGATGCTCGTAAGATGGATAAATTTGCGCAATACGCCATGGTAGCTTCTGATGAAGCTATTGTAGACGCAAAACTTAACCTGGACGGGATAGATAAATTAAGAGTTGGTGTTATTTGGGGAGCAGGTATTGGCGGATTAGAAACT
Source organism: Flavobacteriaceae bacterium (assembly GCA_023141985.1). Lineage (GTDB taxonomy): Bacteria > Bacteroidota > Bacteroidia > Flavobacteriales > Flavobacteriaceae > PRS1. The sequence continues at coordinate 1,443 of JAGLKH010000169.1, forward strand.
TTTCAACAAGAAGTTTTAAATTTTGCCGCAGGAGATGGAACTCCAAGGTTTAACCCTTTTTTTATTCCTAAAATGATTGCAGATATTGCTCCTGCAAATATCTCCATAAAACATGGTTTTATGGGCCCAAATTACACGACAGTTTCAGCCTGTGCTTCATCTGCTAACGCAATGTTCGATGCTTTAAACTATATACGTTTAGGATATTGCGATGTTATAGTTAGCGGTGGAAGCGAAGCTGCAGTTACTATTGCAGGAATGGGAGGATTTAACGCAATGCATGCTTTATCAACAAGAAATGAAAATCCTGAGACAGCCTCTCGGCCATTTGATGGGACCAGAGATGGTTTTGTACTTGGTGAAGGTGCAGGCGCGCTTATTCTTGAAGAATATGAACATGCAAAAGCCAGGGGAGCAAAAATTTATGCCGAACTTTTAGGAGGAGGCCTATCATCTGATGCTTATCATATGACAGCGCCACATCCTGAAGGGATTGGCGTAAAAGTTGTAATGCAAAATTGTTTAGAAAATGCAGGATTAAAACCGGAAGATGTAGATGCTATTAATACACATGGTACATCAACACCTTTAGGAGATGTCGCAGAGTTAAAAGCTATATCAGAAGTGTTTGGTAATCACGCTAAAAGCATTAATATTAATTCTACAAAATCTATGACAGGACACTTATTGGGTGCTGCTGGTGCAATAGAAGCTATTTCATCTATTTTGTCAATAGAGCATGGTATTATTCCTCCAACAATTAACCATACTACTGTTGATGAAAATATAGATCCTGAATTAAATTTAACTTTAAACAAAGCACAAAAAAGAGATGTTAAAGTTGCTATGAGCAATACCTTTGGATTTGGAGGCCATAATGCATGTGTATTGTTCCAAAAAATAGATTAAATCCCGAATGAAATACATTCGCAACATATTAAATTCCCGCTCTAAAAATGACGGGAATTTTTTTATTCAAATTAAAAATATATTAGGCTTTAAGCCAAAGAAGATCGAACTTTACCTTAAGGCATTTACGCATAGATCTATGAATAAAAGAAGCAAAGAAGGGACTCCTATAAATTATGAGCGCCTTGAATTTGTAGGAGATGCTATGGTCAGCTCTATAATAGCCACGCATTTGTTTAATGAAGTACCACGAGGAGACGAAGGGTATTTAACAAAAATGAGATCTAAAATTGTGAGTAGAGAGCATTTAAACGAACTTGGTAAAGAACTTAACCTTATAGATTTAATCGAAAGTAAAATTCCTAAAAATAACTTTGGTAATAATATTCATGGCAATTTATTTGAAGCTCTTGTAGGGGCAATTTTTCTTGATCGAGGATATTCCTATTGCGAAAAATTTATTTATGATAAAGTCATTATACCTCATGTTGACATTTCAGAATTAGAAGGCAGAGTAATAAGCTATAAAAGCCTATTGATAGAGTGGTGTCAAAAAGAAAAAAAGAGTTTTAATTACTACGTTTATGAAGACACAGGAAATGACGAATTGAGACATTTTTCTGTAAAATTGTCAATAGATAAAAAGGTAATTGCAAAAGCAAGAGCAACTTCTAAAAAGAAGGCTGAAGAAAAAGCATCAAAAAGGGCTTTCTTTGCATTTCAAAATCAAATCTCAAAAGCCTTTTAAAATTTTCAAGAATAGTGATTTCAATATAATGTTTGCGGAATATTTACGGTTAAGAATACTTAAACAGTTATCAAAATATAACAGTAATGTACTATATTTACAGCTCACGATAAATAAATTATGGCATTACATAAACTCCTTGTCGATGATTTTAGTGATGAGACCTTTTCTTTAATGGCAATTCATTGTACTATAGAAGATTATCGTGTAGCTTATCTTTTAAACCAATATTTGAATATTAATTTAATACGAAAGACTCAAGATTTAGATTTTAAATATATAGCAGCTTCGTATTCAATCTACGAGTGGGAAGATAAAAAACAGCTTATGACATGGAATTTAGTGTCTAATGTTTGTAAAAAAGAAGAAGATAGTTTAACAAGTACAGGGTCTTTATTTAAAGCTCAAAATAAAATTGTTAGAATTCATAATTTAATACCAGAATATAAAAAAGTTAATTATTTATTGAAAATTGATAATGACGGGAATTTTATTAATGAAAAAACTTTAATACATAAAATACAAGAGATACCACAGATTGCGGCTGTTTATAGTATAGAAGTATCTCGGCTTAAAACTAAGGACAATTTAATATTTAATTAATGAGGAATAAAAGAAAAAAAACCAAAATAGTTGCAACGTTAGGACCTGCAACAAACTCCAAAGAAATACTAAAGGCAATGATCGATGAAGGTGTAGATGTGTTTCGTATTAATTTTTCTCATGCAGATTATGAGGATGTTAAAAAACGCATTAAGTTGATTAGAGAGTTAAATGAAGAATATGGTTTTAATACTGCTATTTTAGGGGATCTGCAAGGACCTAAAATTCGTGTGGGTGTTATGGATCATGAGGTAGTTCTTAATGAAGACGATGAAATCACATTTGTAACAGGAGAAGAGTTTAAAGGTAACAAGGAAAAAATTTATATGAATTATGACAACTTTCCTAACGATGTAAAATCGGGAGAACGTATTCTATTAGATGATGGAAAGTTAATATTCGAAGTTTTAAAAACCGATAAAAAAAGTAAAGTTTTAGCCAAAGTCATTCAGGGAGGACCTTTAAAATCAAAAAAAGGAGTAAATCTTCCTAATACAAATATTTCGCAACCAGCTCTCACAAAAAAAGACATCGAAGACGCTGTTTTTGCTATAGAACAAAAGGTAGATTGGTTAGCATTATCTTTTGTACGTCATGCGGAAGATTTAATGGAGCTCGAAGAAATTATTAAAAAACATAGCGACCATAAAATACCAATCATTGCAAAGATAGAAAAACCTGAAGCCGTCAGAAACATTGATAAAATAGTTGCCTATTGCGACGGATTAATGGTTGCTCGTGGCGATTTAGGTGTAGAAATTCCCGCCGAGGAAGTTCCGCTTATTCAAAAACAATTAGTATTACGAGCTAAACGTGCCAGAATTCCAGTAATTATTGCTACACAAATGATGGAATCTATGATTAGCAGCTTAACACCAACCAGGGCCGAAGTTAACGATGTTGCAAACTCTGTAATGGATGGAGCAGATGCTGTAATGTTGTCTGGAGAAACATCTGTTGGAAGTTATCCGGTTCAGGTTATTAAACAAATGGCAAGTATTGTAAGAAGTGTTGAGGATTCACCTCTTATAAAAGTACCACAGACACCACCACATATTCGAACAAATCGCTATATTACGAAATCCATTTGCTATCATGCAGCTAACATGGCTAACGAAATTAAAGCTACAGCAATTTCTACTTTAACAAATAGTGGATATACAGCATTTCAAATTTCGGCTTGGCGACCAGATGCACATATTTTAGTTTTTACATCTAATAAACGTATTTTAACACAACTTAATTTACTTTGGGGAGTTAGAGCTTTTTATTACGAGAAATTTGTAAGTACCGATGAAACTATTGAAGATGTAAATGCAATTGCATGTAAAAAAGGATATTTAGAAAATGGCGATATGCTAATTAGCCTTGCGGCTATGCCTATAAAGGATAAAGGAATGGTAAATACGTTGCGTGTTACAGAAATTACAAACTGCAGTTTATAGAACTCATCCGGACTTTTTATATTAAGGCGAAAAAATCAGGCATTTGTTCTCAGATGAAGATTTTTTTGCACTTTATAGCAGAGTTACGAAGTAATAAAGTTCATAATTAAAAATCAAACTTTAACTGTACACTCACACTTTTTTGTTCAGGTTTTTTAGAGGCTTCAGTATTTAAATTGGACATTGAAATACCAAGTAAACGCACAGAGTTTTTAAGCTTTTCTTGATACAAAAGTATTTTCGCTTGTTCTAAAATCATGACCTTATCACTTATAAAATAGGGCAATGTTTTGCT
>JAGLKH010000017.1 GCA_023141985.1 Flavobacteriaceae bacterium
ACTAAAAATTTAATCACACAGTAAAATGATAATATGGATGTTACATATGACCATTGAAAATCAATAAATATTAACAGATGAAAAATGAATTGATAGGAAGAACAAAAAGATTTGCTTTAGATTGCTGGCATTTTTGTTTTAAAGTACCAAAATCAAGAGAATACAATGCTTTTGTAAACCAACTAATAAGAAGTTCAAGTTCAGTTGGCGCAAATTATAGAGCAGCCCAACGCGCTAAATCTACAGCAGATTTTATAAACAAATTAAAGATTGTTGAAGAGGAATCTGATGAAAGTGTGTATTGGCTTGAAATTTTTGAAGAAATATTACCTCAAAATAAAAGTGAAGTAGAAGCATTAAAAAATGAAGGCAAAGAAATTCTTGCAATTATGGTAGCTTCAATAAATACAGCAAAACGAAATAAAAAGTAAAACTTTGTACTTCTAACTTTTAATATTTAAAATCAATAGTAACAGATCCTGAAACAAGTTCAGGATTGATTAATAAATTAATCAATGAGAATTATACCGGCAATAGATATTATAGACGGAAAATGTGTAAGATTAACCAAAGGAGATTATGCTACGAAGAAAGTGTATAATGAAAATCCTTTAGAAGTCGCAAAACAATTTGAAGCTAGTGGAATTGAATATTTACATTTAGTAGATTTAGATGGTGCTAAAGCCAAACATATCGTTAATTATAAGGTATTAGAACAAATAGCCTTAAAAACAAGCATAAAAATTGATTTTGGAGGTGGATTAAAAACCAATGAAGATTTACTCATAGCGTTTAATTCTGGAGCAGATCAAATAACAGGAGGAAGTATAGCTGTAAAAAATCCAGGTATTTTTGAAGAATGGGTTGCTGAATATGGACCGGATAAAATTATCCTTGGTGCAGATTGCAATAACGAAAGTATTGCTATTAGTGGTTGGCAAGAAGAGAGCAGTTTGAAAGTAGTTCCTTTTATTCGGGATTATCTATCAAAAGGAATTGAATATGTTATTTGCACAGATATTGCAAAAGACGGTATGCTGGAAGGGCCTTCGTTTAATTTGTATAAGCGAATATTAGACGAAACAGATAACTCAATAAAGCTAATTGCTTCAGGTGGAATTTCAACTTTTGCTGAACTACCAAAGCTCAATAATTTAGGATGCGAAGGAGTTATTATTGGTAAAGCTATTTATGAAAATAGGATAAGTTTAAAACAATTGGAGAGTTATATATTAGCTAATTAGTTGTCATTCCTGCGAAGGCAGGAATCCATAACGATTTAGAGACAAATAGATTCCTGCCTTCGCAGGAATGACAAAAATTATTTATGTTAGCAAAAAGAATCATTCCTTGTTTGGATGTCAAAAACGGAAGAACCGTAAAAGGAGTAAATTTTATAGATTTAATAGATGCTGGAGATCCTGTGCAACTGGCTAAGCAATATGCAGAAATGGGGGCAGATGAATTGGTGTTTTTAGACATTTCGGCAACTTTAGAAGGCCGCAATACAACTCTAAACATGGTGCTCCATGTAGCAGAGCAAGTAAATATTCCCTTTACTGTTGGAGGCGGAATTTCATCAATTGAAGATGTAGATGCCTTATTAAAATGTGGCGCAGATAAAGTGTCTGTAAATTCTTCGGCGGTAAAACGTCCGGAATTAATTAATGAGTTATCCAACAAATTTGGAAGTCAATGTATTGTAGTCGCTATTGATGCCAAGCGAATTGGAAATGAATGGGTTGTATATTTAGCAGGAGGAACAATACCAACGCAATACAATTTGTTTGATTGGGCAAAAGAAGTAGAAAAAAGAGGAGCCGGAGAAATTTTATTTACCTCTATGAATAATGATGGTACTAAGAATGGTTTCGCAAATGATGCTCTAGCCAGATTATCTGAAGACCTGAATATTCCAATTATTGCATCAGGTGGAGCAGGTACTATACAACACTTTGTGGATACTTTTCAAAAAGGAAAAGCAGACGCAGCTCTGGCAGCCAGTGTGTTTCATTTTGGAGAAATAGAAATATCAGTATTAAAACAAGAATTAAAAAAGAATAATATAGAAATACGATTGTAAAGCAATTGTCATGCTGAACTTGTTTCAGTATCTCATTTTAAAGTA
>JAGLKH010000170.1 GCA_023141985.1 Flavobacteriaceae bacterium
AGTGTATTTACAATAAGTCAAGTTATAGAATTTATAAATGAGCAGAGAAGCAGTATTGTAATTGAGGATGGTGTTTATGACAATATAAACCAAAAGATAGCTGCTTTAGTCAGTACAAACCTTGATACTGAATGTAGCGATATAGATGTTAATGTTTCACTAAATATAAGAGAACAAAATCTTGAAATTTTTAATCGTGGAAATTCCGCTTTTCCATTTGAAAGAGGCATGGTTTTTTCGACAGGCATTGCAATAAGCGTTGTAGGCCCTAATAATGCATTAGACACCAATACAGGTCTTGATGAATTTGGTAGTTACCTTCAAATAAGTGAGATTCTGGATAATCGAATTGGCAATATAGGCCAATACCCTGAATCAAAAGCTATAAGATTTACAGTTGAATCTAGCGAAGATGTATTTAGGTTACCCTACATTTTTGCATCGGAAGCCTACCAGAATGGTACAATAGAATGCTTTAATGGCGATAATCAGTTCCAGGATGGCTTTGCTATCATTATTAGAGGACCTGGAATTGTTCCTGACACCTACGACCACGATAATGACATACAAACTCCGGAAATAGAATTTCTTCATGGTGGTAAAAATATTGCTCTGCTGCCAGATGGTATTACTGAAGTGGGTTTACACAGTGTGCATCAAAACGGGTTTTGCTCAAATGTCGGCTTTGCCGAATTTTATGAGGAAATTCCCCTTGGTACAGGTGCTATTTCTTCTAATGGCATGACAACACCTTTTATAGCAGAGTCTCCCATTATACCTGGAGAATTGTATGAGGTTGAAATTATGCTTGCCAATAGAGGCAATAGTAACTTAGACTCCGTACTTTTTTTCGAATTCCCAAATAATCCTGAAGTTCCAAACTTAGAAGAAGAATATATTTTGTGCCTAGACGAAAATGGAGAAAGCACAGAACCACAAACCTTAATAGACTCAGAGATTGATGATCCGGCCTATTCTTTCCGCTGGTTCTATGAAGATAATATAATTGACAATGAAACTGCGAACTTTATTGTTTCACAACTCCCAGGCGAATATTCTGTTGAAGTTATTGGACCTTCTGGTTGTTCACGCCTCTACTCTACAAATGTTATTGCTTCATCTGCTCCATTCGATTTGTCATATGAGATTTCGGGAAATATATTTACTGATACACAAAATGTAACCATTATTACAGAGGGAATTGGAGACTATATGTTTCAGCTTAACAGTTCGCATCCTCAAGTATCACCAATATTCCAAAATATAAGTCCAGGTCAATATAATGTTCGTGCCATTGATAAAAATGGCTGTAGGTTTTTGGAAATAGTTGTTACTGTTGTTGGTTATCCAAAGTTTTTTACGCCTAATAATGATGGCTACAATGATGTATGGAATATTAAACTTTCAGATTTAGGGAGGTCTGGAACTATAAGTATTTTTAATAGGTACGGTAAATTATTAAAAATCATCAATTCAGAAGAAAGTGGATGGGATGGAACGTTAAATGGGAAACCTTTGCCATCAGATGACTATTGGTTTAGTCTAACATTCAGCAATAATGAAACTTTTATGGCCCATTTTACCCTAAAGAGATAATTTTCTTTTTAATTTAAAGCATATAGATTGTTCAATCTTTACTTAATCGAATCGAGCTCTCGAGATTCATGAACTCCATAACTTTTTAATTCTTTAAACTAAAATAATATTATCCCATTCCATACACATTGCACTACTCTCCTACTGTCGTTTTGTGTAAAGAGTGTTTATTCGCAAGG
>JAGLKH010000171.1 GCA_023141985.1 Flavobacteriaceae bacterium
TTATAATCACTTTTAGTACTGGTATAAACAAGTTCTGGCCTAAAATATAACTTACTGCCAAGCTTACCAAAGACACCAATATGGAAACCTATATTTCTATCAGGATTTTCTGCTACGGATCCAATAGATTCAAAATAATCACCATTGGCATTATAATTTAAGCCTCCTTTTATTCCATAGGAAGATCCTGTTTGTGCTCCAATAAAAATACTTGAACTTGCAAATGCTACTAATAAAATTAATTTTTTCATAATATTCGTTTTAAGATTTGATTTATAATATCAAAAACGTTGCCAAACGATTATTATTTTTTCTGCTTGTATTTATTTTTTTAGAGGTCAGAAGTAAAAATCAATTTAAAGCTGTTTTCTAAAGCATAATACTTTAGCTTTGATTTTTTCTCTTTGTAACCTTTTCCACAGCTTTTATGATAGCTTCACTATCTAGCCCATACTTTTGCATTAATTGTGCTGGAGTTCCGGATTCACCAAATGAGTCATTAACAGCAACAAATTCTTGAGGGGTTGGTTTTTGTTGAGATAAAATCCTAGCTACACTTTCTCCTAAACCACCTAAAAAATTATGTTCTTCAGCAGTGACAATGCATCCTGTCTTACTTACAGAATCAATAATAGCTTTATCATCTAATGGTTTAATAGTATGAATATTAATTACTTCAGCTGAAATTCCTTTTTCTTGTAACACTTTAGCAGCTTCTAATGCTTCCCAAACTAAATGTCCTGTTGCTACAATAGTAACATCTGAGCCATTTAAAAGTTTTAGGGCTTTTCCTATTTCAAAATTCTGATCTTCTGGAGTGAAATTAGCAACCTTTGGTCTTCCAAAACGAAGATATACAGGACCTTTATGCTCTGCTATAGCTATTGTTGCGGCTTTTGTTTGATTGTAATCACAAGTATTAATTACAGTCATTCCTGGTAACATTTTCATTAAGCCAATATCTTCAAGCATTTGGTGTGTGGCACCATCTTCGCCTAGAGTCAATCCTGCATGTGAAGCACAAATTTTTACATTTTTATGAGAATAGGCCACACATTGACGAATTTGATCGTAAACGCGTCCTGTAGAAAAATTAGCGAAAGTTCCGGTAAAAGGAATTTTACCACCAATAGTCATTCCTGCTGCGAGACCAATCATGTTGGCTTCTGCTATTCCAACTTGAAAAAAGCGTTCGGGATGGTTGGCTTTAAAATCATCCATTTTTAATGAGCCAATTAAATCTGCACAAAGCGCAACAACATTTTCATTGTTTTTTCCTAATTCTGTTAACCCGGCTCCAAAACCAGATCTTGTATCTTTATTTCCTGTATTTGTATATGTTTTCATAAATCTAAATTCGTAATTCGTAAATCTAAAATGGGTTAATAGTCTCCTAAAGTTTCTGGGTTTTGTGCTAATCCAATAGCTAATTGTTCATCATTTGGCGCTTTACCATGCCAGGCATGCGTGTGCATCATAAAATCGACACCATTGCCCATTATAGTTTTTAGTAACACACATACAGGTTTTCCTTGACCAGTTCTTGTTTTAGCCTCTGCCATTCCTTTTAATATGGCTTCAATATCATTCCCTTTTTCAATTTCCAAAACAATCCAACCAAAGGCTTCAAACTTTTCTTTAACATTTCCCAATGGTAAAACATCTTCAGTTGGCCCATCAATTTGTTGGCCATTTAAATCTACTGTGGCAATTAAATTATCAATGTTATTACCGGCTGCGTACATCATAGCTTCCCAGTTTTGTCCTTCTTGTAATTCGCCATCACCATGAAGACTGTATACTAAATGATTATCATTATTTAGTTTTTTTGTTTGTGCTGCTCCAATAGCAACAGACATGCCTTGTCCTAACGATCCAGATGCAACCCTAACTCCTGGTAAGCCTTCATGCGTTGTAGGATGTCCCTGGAGTCTTGTATTTAATAATCGGAAAGTGTTTAATTCTTCAACAGGAAAATAACCGGATCTTGATAGAACGCTATAAAAAGCCGGAGAGATATGGCCATTAGATAAAAAGAATAAATCTTCGTCATATCCATCCATGTTAAATCCTTCTTTTCGTTCCATAATTTCGCTATAAAGAGCTACTAAAAATTCGGTACAACCTAAAGACCCACCTGGATGACCAGAATTTACTTTGTGTACCATACGTATAATGTCTCTACGTACTTGAGTTACTAAATCTTCTAATTGTTGTGTATTTGGCATGTTTAAATTGTTAATTTTTTAAGCTCCAAAAATAGAGTTTTAAATAGGTTTAACAAAAATAGATTCCAGGCATTTATTAACGATTTTATTGATTTGCTAACAATTTTGATTTTATTAAGGAACTAATGAATTTTAGTTAATTATATTTGCTCGCTGATTGAGTTTAACTTGAGTTTATCTTTGTAATCGAGAATTTTGGCTTTTGTGTTCTAGTGAAATCATTTTTTAATAACATAGCATAGCTACTGTATTAAAAGAGGATGAAATTAGAGCGCAAAATGTGAATTTCGCAGGTAAAAGTTAAACTCATAATAATAAAATATGTTTTTTAACCTTAAAGGGAAAGATGCTCAAAGCAAGGCTAGAGCCGGAATTATTACTACAGATCATGGCCTAATTGAAACACCAATTTTTATGCCTGTAGGCACAGTGGCATCTGTTAAGGGAGTTC
>JAGLKH010000172.1 GCA_023141985.1 Flavobacteriaceae bacterium
TACCATTTATTTTTAAGACCAAAAACAAATATCTTAGAGCAGGCTGGCGGATTACATAAATTTATGAATTGGGACCGCAATATTTTAACCGATTCTGGAGGTTATCAAGTATATTCATTATCTGCAAATAGAAAAATTAAAGAAGAAGGCGTTAAATTTAAATCGCATATTGATGGAAGTTACCATACGTTTACTCCAGAAAATGTTATGGAAATACAGCGTAGTATTGGTGCAGATATTATAATGGCTTTTGATGAATGTACACCTTATCCTTGTGATTATAATTATGCAAAACGATCTATGCATATGACACACCGTTGGTTGGATAGATGTATAAATCATTTAGACAAGACACCTTTAAAGTATGATTATAATCAAGCTTTTTTTCCAATTGTTCAAGGTAGCACATATAAAGATTTGCGAGAACAATCTGCCGAATATATTGCAAATTCTACTGCGTTAGGTAATGCTATTGGAGGTTTATCTGTAGGCGAACCAGCCGAAGAAATGTATGCTATGACAGATGTGGTTTGTAATATCCTTCCGGAAGATAAACCAAGATATTTAATGGGAGTAGGCACACCTATCAATATTCTCGAAAATATTGCGTTAGGAATAGATATGTTCGATTGTGTAATGCCAACGCGTAATGCGAGAAACGGAATGCTATTTACTGCTCATGGAACCATAAATATTAAAAACAAGAAATGGGAAGATGATTTTTCTCCAATTGATGATATGGCAATTACATTTGTTGATACTGATTATAGTAAAGCGTATTTAAAACATTTGTTTAGTGCGAACGAACTTTTGGGTAAACAAATAGCAACTATTCATAATCTAGGGTTTTACTTATGGTTGGTTCGAGAGGCAAGAAAGCATATATTAGCAGGAGATTTTAGAGAATGGAAAGATATGATGGTTAAACAAATGGATAAGCGTTTGTAATATATGAAGATTTTAGATTGGTACATTTTAAAGCGGTACTTAATAACATTTTTGTTAATGTTATTGCTATTTATTCCGATTGGAATAACAGTAAATCTTGCAGAAAAAATTGATAAAATTCTAGAACACGAAGTTCCTTTTAATGCTGTTGCACAATATTATTTAGATTTTACAATATATTTTGCCAACCTATTATTCCCTCTATTTTTATTTCTTTCGGTAATATGGTTTACTTCTAAACTGGCAAATAATACAGAGGTTATTGCTTTTTTAAGTTCTGGAGTTTCATTTGCAAGATTTTTGAGGCCTTATTTTATAGGTGCTTCTATTGTTGCAGTATTTGCTTTGGTATTAGGTATGTTTTTAGCACCACAAGCAAGTAAAGGTTTTAATGAGTTTACTTTTAAGTACCTAAAAGGTAATAAAAAGGATAAAGAAACAAGAAATTTATATAGGCAGATAAATGACACTGATTATATATATGTAAGTAGTTTTGATCCAAAGAATAAAAGAGGAAATGATTTTACTTTAGAACACATTGTTGATAATAAACTAATATATAAAATAGAAGCAAAAAATATCAGGTTTATAGATAAGGATAGTACTTATAGATTAACAAGATATACTAAAAGAATTATTGGTGAAAAAGATGATATTTTAATAAAGAATAACAGAAAGGATACTTTGTTTTCATTCGATTTAGAAGATTTAACTCCAGTTCAGTATATTGCTGAAACTCTAAATTATGGCGAACTCAATGCCTTTATTAAAAAGGAAGAATCTCGAGGCTCTTCTAATATTGGAAGATATAAAGTAGTACAATATAAAAAGTGGAGCTTGCCTGTTTCGGTATTTATTTTAACCATTATAGCAGTTGCAGTATCTTCAATTAAACGTCGTGGAGGAATGGGAGTAAATCTTGCATTTGGTATTTTTATTGCCATGATTTATGTCTTTTTTGATAAGGTTTTCGGTGTTATGGCAGAACAATCGGATTTCCCTCCATTAGTAGCTGTTTGGTTTCCTAATCTTGTTTTTGGTATTTTAGCAATATATCTGCTATATAATGCAAAAAGATAAATTAAAAAATTATTTACATCTTCATTTACTGGTGTTCATAGCTGGGTTTACGGCAATTTTAGGCGAACTCATTTCTATTAATGCGGTGTCCTTAGTCTGGTATAGAATGGTAATAGCATCAGTTTTGATGTTGTTTTTTATTAAGTTTAGAAAAATAAAAATTGTAATAGACTTTAAAACATTTGTTAAGTTTTCTATTGCAGGAATAATTATAGCACTGCATTGGATTACTTTTTTCGAATCCATCAAACAATCAAACATATCAATAGCATTAGCTATGTTTTCTACGGGCGCTTTTTTTGCATCAATAATAGAACCTGTTTTTTTTAAAAGAAAAATAATTTGGTACGAATTAGTTTTTGGCGTGTTTATAATTTTAGGTGTTTTATTAATAACTCAAGCCGAATTTAAATATATAAATGGCATTATTTTAGGTATTTCATCAGCACTGTTTTCTACATTATTTGCAGTTATTAATGGAAAATTTGTAAAACGTTATGCGGCTTCAATAATTTCTTTCTACGAATTTATTAGTGGAATATTTTTCATTTCTATGTTTATTATATTTTTTAGAGATGGGTTTAGTTTGCAATTCTTCAGTTTAAGTGTTTCAGATTGGATATATCTTTTTATTTTGGCTTCTATTTGTACAGCATACGCATTTATTGCAGCAGTACATGTTATGAAATATATAAGTCCATATACAGTTGTGTTGTCCTATAATTTAGAACCTGTTTATGGTATTATATTGGCAATACTTCTTTTCCCGCAAAAAGAAAAAATGAGTACCGAATTTTATATAGGTGCAGGAATTATTATTACTACTGTAATACTTAACGGAATATTAAAAAATTCTAAAAAATTAAAAAACTCAGCGTAGCGGTAGGTTTTGAAGTAGTTTCAAGTTGTAATAGATTTTCTAATGCATAATTCGGGTTTAATAAATAAAGATGATTAAAGTTCTTATATTTTCTCTGTAATTATTTAATTTTATATTACCGTAAGAGAGAATCTATCATTAATTTTTCGTTTTTTTAATAATTTAAAATGAAAAAAAATATGTAGGTTTGTACGCTAACTACTAATCTAAAATTTCTATGGAATATTTAGAATTTGAACTTCCAATAAAAGAATTAGAAGAACAACTTGAAAAATGCCGATTGATAGGAAATGAAAGTGATGTTGATGTTTCGGAAACCTGTAAGCAAATAGAAAAAAAATTAACTGAAACAAAAAATAATTTATACAAGAATCTCACGCCATGGCAACGCGTTCAAATGTCACGGCATCCTAATAGACCTTATACTTTAGACTATATTAATGCTATTTTAGGTGAGTCTTTTTTAGAACTTCATGGAGATAGAAATTTTAAAGATGATAAAGCCATGATAGGTGGTTTAGGAAAAATTGGTGATCAATCTTATATGTTTATTGGTCAGCAAAAAGGATATAATACCAAAACGAGACAATATCGAAATTTTGGTATGTCTAATCCAGAAGGCTATAGAAAAGCACTTCGATTAATGAAATCTGCTGAAAAATTTGGTATTCCTGTGGTAACGCTTATTGATACTCCGGGAGCTTATCCAGGTATAGAAGCCGAAGAGCGTGGGCAGGGAGAAGCCATAGCCAGAAATATTTTGGAGATGACACGTTTAAAAGTTCCAATAATTGTTGTAATTATTGGAGAAGGAGCATCAGGTGGTGCTTTGGGTATTGGTGTTGGAGATACAACATTGATGTTAGAAAATACTTGGTATTCTGTAATTTCTCCCGAATCTTGTTCTTCCATCTTATGGAGAAGTTGGGAGTTTAAAGTGCAAGCTGCCGAATCCTTAAAGCTTACAGCAAAGGATATGAAGAAAATGAAACTGGTCGATAAAATCATTAAAGAACCTCTTGGTGGTGCACATACAGATAGAGAAAAAATGTATGCTACAGTTAGAGATGCGATTGTGAAAGCTTACGATGAATTTAAAAACTTATCACCAAAAGAATTAGTTAAAAAACGCATGAATAAATATTCTCAAATGGGAGTATTTAATGACTAATCCTTTATTAATCATATATTAATAATTTTCGAAGCTTGCGACTTAGTCATTTTCTATCACTATTAACAATATTTTTTACTTATTAACAGTTAAAATGTTGACTTATAGTTAACAATGTAGTATCTTAAAGGCTATAATTATCTTAACAATTTTTTTACATTCGCTTGCATGAAGCAACCTAACCAAATACAAGGCTACAAAGTAGATAAAAGTACAATAATAAATCTTGAAAAAGGCAAAATACCTCCACAAGCTCTTGATTTAGAAGAAGTTGTGCTCGGAGCAATGATGATTGACAAAAAAGGTGTTGATGAAGTTATAGATATTTTAAGCCCAGAAGCATTCTATAAAGAGGCACATCAATATATTTTTGAAGCTATTTTTAGATTATTTGAAAACAGTCAGCCTATAGACTTATTAACCGTTTCAAGCCAGCTTAAAAAAGATAATCGGTTAGATATGGCAGGTGGCGATTTTTACTTAATTTCCTTAACACAAAAAGTGTCTTCTTCTGCACATATTGAGTTTCATGCACGTATTATTTTACAGAAATTTATTCAGCGTAGTTTGATTAAAATTTCAAGTGAAATTATTGAAGATTCGTATGACGAAACTAAAGATGTATTTGACCTTTTAGATAGAGCCGAAGCAAAATTATACGAAGTCACTCAAGGTAATATCAAAAAATCTTCAGAGACAGCTCAAGATCTTGTTATCCAAGCTAAAAAGAAAATCGAAGATATTTCAAACAAAGAAGGTATGAGTGGTATTCCTTCAGGGTTTGATAAATTGGATAAATTAACCTCAGGATGGCAAGAAAGCGATTTAATTATTATTGCAGCTCGTCCGGGTATGGGTAAAACAGCTTTAACCCTGTCTATGGCAAGGAATATTGCAGTGAATCAAAATATTCCTGTGGCATTTTTCTCTTTAGAGATGGCTTCAATACAGTTAATAACAAGACTAATATCTTCGGAAACGGGATTGTCTTCAGAAAAACTAAGAACAGGAAGATTAGAGAAACACGAGTGGGAACAACTTAATGTAAAAGTAAAAGCACTAGAAAAGGCACCATTATTTATAGACGATACACCGTCGCTTTCAATTTTCGATTTAAGAGCAAAAGCACGTCGGTTAGCATCGCAGCATAAAATTAAATTGATTGTGGTCGACTATTTACAATTAATGACCGCAGGTGGAGGCATGAAAGGCGGAAACAGAGAACAAGAAATTTCTACAATTTCTCGTAACCTTAAAGCTTTGGCAAAAGAATTGAGTATTCCGGTTATTGCTTTGTCTCAGTTATCTAGAGCTGTAGAAACACGTGGTGGTAGTAAACGACCTTTATTGAGTGACCTTCGTGAATCTGGTGCAATTGAGCAGGATGCAGATATTGTTTCGTTTATTTACAGGCCAGAGTACTACAAAATTGATGAATGGGATGATGAAGAGCGCACACCAACCGAAGGACTGGCCGAGTTTATAGTTGCAAAACACAGAAATGGGGGATTAGAAAGTATTAGAATGAAGTTTATTGGCCATCTAGGTAAGTTCGATAACCTGGACGATTTCGATTCACCGTTTGGAAATGAATTCCATTCTAAAATGAATGCAGCAGCAAACGACGATACTTTTAAACCAGACAATTTCCCAACTGCAGATGATGCCTTTGGTTCTCCTGATGATAATGATGTACCGTTTTAATCGAAAAGAATTCCACGAGGCTTTGCCTCGGGGTTTCCATTGAAATTG
>JAGLKH010000173.1 GCA_023141985.1 Flavobacteriaceae bacterium
TGGTTTCAAGAAATTCTTTATTTTATAATCCCTAATATTTCCTTAAAGCGTTTTAAACAGGAACAATTTTTGAGTATCTTTCAACGGTGAAAAAGATAATACTCATATTTCTACTACTGTTTTCAGTAAAAACTTTTGCGTCTTACATTCTTATCCCTATGGATTCAGAGACTCAAAAGAACCATCTTAAAGCCTATGGTATTACGTATTGGGCCCTAGAGAAGCAGCAAAAAGTAAAGTGGTTACTCAATTATCGTGGAGGTTCTTTTTTATTACCGGATTTTGAAGAGATACAAAAAGAATGTCAAATACGTGGCGTGTCTTTCGAAGTAATCTCTGATACTAAAGCAGAAAGTATTCTACAAGAAATAAGCAGCCCAAGTAAAAATATGGAAGCTGTAGTGCTGGAAAAAGCTCCAAAAATTGCGGTCTATACACCTTATGGTAAACAACCCTGGGACGATGCAGTAACCATGGTATTGACTTATGCCGAAATTCCTTATGAAACCATTTACGACGAAGAGGTTTTAAATGATGCGCTTTTATTATTCGATTGGTTACACTTACACCATGAAGATTTTACTGGACAGTTTGGTAAATTTTACAGAACTTATAGAAGCGCACCTTGGTATATTAAAGAAAAAAAAGACGCAGAAATTTTAGCTTCAAAATTAGGATACAATAAGGTGTCTCAAGAGAAATTAGATGTCGCTCTTAAAATTAGTGATTACGTTGTTGGAGGTGGTTTTATGTTTGCCATGTGTAGCGCAGCCGATAGTTTTGATATCGCCTTATCAGCCGAAGGCGTAGATATTTGCGAGCCTATGTTTGATGGCGATGGTAGCGATGCCAGTTACCAAAGTAAGATTGATTATAATAAAACCTTTGCATTTAAAGATTATATATTGGAGAGAAACCCTAATATTTACGAATTTTCTTCAATAGATATGACAGCAAAACGACGAATTCCAAAAATAACGGATTACTTTACCCTAATGGATTTTTCGGCAAAATGGGATCCTGTACCAACCATGTTATGTCAAAATCATACCGCTTTGGTTAAAGGATTTATGGGACAAACAACCGCTTTTACAAGGGAGCAGATAAAATCTAATGTATTGGTAATGGGAGAGAACAAGACTAACGGCGAAGCCAAATACATACATGGTATTAAAGGCAAAGGATTCTTCACGTTTTATGGAGGACATGACCCAGAAGATTATACACATAGAGTAGGAGACCCAAAAACAGAACTCGATTTGCATCCAACTTCTCCAGGTTATCGTTTAATACTTAATAATGTGTTATTTCCAGCTGCAAGAAAAAAGAAACAGAAGACTTAAAAATTTTCTCTTTGATGACGCTGAAGACCTTAAGGAAATTTTAATATTTTTTCATATTAATAAATGAAATATTTTCAAAAAGAAATAAAACTACAACCATGTTCAAGAGGATTTCATTTAATTACTAATACTATAATTGAATCTATTCCAGAAATAAATCAAATTAATATAGGTCAATTGCAGGTTTTTATAAAACACACATCTGCAAGTTTAACAATTAATGAAAATGCAGATTCAACAGTAAGAACAGATTTTGAAAGTCATTTGAATGTTTTGGTTCCAGAAAACAAGTCTTATTACAAGCATACTTACGAGGGTTCAGATGATATGCCAGCACACATAAAATCTTCATTAATGGGTGTTTCTGTACAAATTCCAATTACTAACGGAAGACTTAATTTAGGAACTTGGCAAGGTATTTATCTATGTGAACATAGAAATCATGGAAGCTCTAGAAATATTGTAATTACAGCTTTTGGAAATTAGATTAAGCCAATTCCTAAAGCTAAAGAAATTAAAACCAGTAAAATTGCAACTAACTTCTGAATAAAATCTAAGGTAATTTTTTTAAGCAGTTTGTTTCCTATTACAGCTCCTAAAATAGCTGATAATGTAGCGCATAATATTAATGTTATATTATCATCTAAACCAGAATTTAAGATTCGAGTTGTATATACAGATAGTCTTGAGAAATCTACAAAACAAGAGATTACAACTGCTGTACCAATAAATGTTTCTTTAGTTAATCCAGCGTTGATTAAAAAAGCAGTTCTGAGAGCTCCTTGATGACCTGATAAACCACCAAAAAAACCACTTAGAATGCCGCCAAAAGGAAGGTGTTTCTTTTCAAATTTTATCCTCTTAATAAAAGGTAAAAGTTCAATAATAGCAAAAACAATCAATAGTATGGAAATGATTAGTTTTACTGGAGTAATTTCAAAGTTTCTTACACCAATAACGTAAGTGTATATCGGATTTAAATCTGTAATATTTATCAGGATGTAAGCACCTATAAAAGCAAAGATTACTGCTGGAATGCCAAAATAAATTAAGACTTTTTTGCTGGCATTTTTTCCGACCAGAATAAGTTTAAAAATGCTGTTAAAAAAATGAACAACACCAGTTAATGCTATAGCAACTTCAATTGGAAAGAACAAAGCAAAAACAGACAATAAAATTGTGCCTAACCCAAAACCCGAAAAAAATGTAAGGATAGATGCTAGAAATGCTACTATGCAAATGATGACGTAATCCATAAAACAAAAGTAAGCTAATTCAGTTTCAAAATTTATTTTGATTGTTTTTTCAGTTTTGCTTGCAAAGAAAGAGAAGCTATACTGTCTTTAATATTTAAAGAGTAACTATAAAAAAATCCGATTCAAATTTGAATCGGATTTTTTATAAGCGAAATGATGTTATGTATTAGGCGAAACGCCTTAATTTACTTTATCTACAATAGCTTTAAAAGCTTCAGGGTTATTCATTGCTAAATCGGCAAGAACCTTACGGTTCAATTCAATTTTGTTAGCTTTTAGTTTCCCCATAAATTGTGAGTAAGATAATCCATGTTCTCTGGCACCTGCGTTAATACGCATAATCCATAATGCACGGAAAGTTCTTTTTTTGTTTCTACGGTCTCTGTACGAATATTGCATCGCTTTATCAACCGCATTTTTTGCTACTGTCCAAACGTTTTTACGACGTCCGAAGTAACCTTTTGCTTGCTTAAGAACCTTTTTTCTTCGGGCTCTTTTCGCAACTGAATTTACTGATCTTGGCATAATTTAATTGTTTTTGTAGTAGGCGATCGAAAATCGATACTTTTAATTTAGCCTAACTCCATGGTTTATAAATAATTTTAACCTGTTAAAATATATTACTTTAAACGCAACATTTTTTTAACACTATTTTCGTCCGACTTATGTACTAATGTAG
>JAGLKH010000174.1 GCA_023141985.1 Flavobacteriaceae bacterium
TGCTTTCTTTTAATTTTACCAGTACCTGTAAGCTTAAAACGCTTTTTGGCACTAGATTTTGTTTTCATTTTAGGCATTTTCTCCTAGTTTTATTACTTCGCTTATTATCTTTATACTGAACTCGTTTCAGCATCTTTTTTTTATTTTACTTTTTTTGGAGCGATAAACATAATCATTCGTTTACCTTCTAATTTTGGCATTTGCTCCACTTTACCAACTTCTTCTAGATCTTGAGCTAATCTTAATAATAAAATTTGCCCTTTTTCTTTAAATATTATCGAACGCCCTTTAAAGAACACAAAAGCTTTAAGCTTTGCTCCGTCTCTTAAGAACTTTTCTGCATGCTTCTTTTTAAACTCGTAATCATGGTCATCTGTGTTTGGACCGAAACGAATTTCTTTAATAATTACTTTAGTAGCTTTCGATTTTAAAGCTTTTTCACGTTTTTTTTGCTCGTAAAGAAACTTTTTATAATCCATAACTTTACAAACAGGTGGATTGGCCTTTGGTGAAATTTCTACAAGATCTAAACCTTGTTCGTTTGCAATTTCCATTGCCTTACTTGTTGCATAAACACCGATTTCTACATTGTCTCCTACCAATCGTACTTCTTCAGCTCTAATTTTGGAGTTAATTCTGTGCTTATCTTCTTTTATAATTCTTGCAGGACCTCTATTCCTTCTTCTACGTATTGCTATGGCTCTAAAATTTAGTTAAACTTATTAAAATTGTTTTAATGTTTTATTTATCTCTGTATCAATAATTTTAGTGAATTCTTCTATAGTTATCATACCTATATTTTCTCCACCATGTTTACGAACAGTAATCTTATTTTCCTTTTCTTCATTCTCTCCTATAATAATCATGAATGGGATTTTATTCATTTCGGCTTCCCGAATTTTTTTTCCTATAGTTTCATTCCTATTATCTACGAGGGCGCGAATTTCGTAATTTTCTAACAAATTTAAAACTTTTTCGGCGTATTTTTCATATTTCTCACTAATAGATAATATAATAGTTTGTTCTGGGACTAGCCAAAGCGGAAAATTTCCACCTGTATGCTCTAATAAAATAGCAATAAATCGTTCCATGCTACCAAAAGGTGCACGATGAATCATTACAGGTCTATGTAGTTCATTATCACTGCCTTTATAGGTAAGATCAAAACGTTCCGGAAGGTTATAATCTACCTGAATGGTACCAAGTTGCCATTGTCTTCCAAGAGCATCTTTAACCATAAAATCTAATTTCGGACCGTAAAAAGCAGCTTCACCTTTTACGATAACAAAATCTAAACCTTTATCGGTTACAGCATTAATTATGGCACGTTCTGCTTTTTCCCAGTTTTCAACCTTTCCTATATATTTATCCGGATTACCTGGATCTCTAACAGAAACCTGGGTTGTAAAATTTTCAAAACCGAGAGAGCCAAATACATATATTACTAAATCAATTACATTTTTAAATTCGCTATCCAATTGGTCTTCAGTACAAAAAATATGAGCATCGTCTTGTGTAAAACCACGAACACGAGTTAAGCCATGAAGCTCACCGCTTTGTTCGTAACGATAAACCGTACCAAATTCTGCATAGCGTTTAGGTAATTCTCTATAAGAAAAAGGTTTAGAATTATAGATCTCACAATGATGAGGGCAATTCATAGGCCTTAATAAAAACTCTTCATCTTCTTTTGGTGTTTTTATAGGCTGAAAACTATCTTCACCATATTTAGCATAATGACCAGAAGTTACATACAATTCTTTCTGACCAATATGTGGTGTAATTACCATTTCGTAGCCCGCTTTCTTTTGCGCTTTCTTTAAGAAATTTTCAAGACGCTCACGTAATGCAGCTCCTTTAGGTAACCATAAAGGTAAACCTTGACCAACTTTTTGGGAGAAAGTAAATAATTCTAGTTCCTTGCCTAATTTTCTGTGATCTCTTTTTTTAGCTTCTTCTACAAGTTGAAGATATTCTGTTAATTCTTTTTGTTTAGAAAAAGAAATACCATACACTCTCGTAAGTTGTTTATTATTTTCATCTCCTCTCCAATAAGCCCCGGCAATTGATAGTACTTTTACTGCTTTTATTATTCCAGTATTAGGGATGTGACCGCCTCGACATAAATCGGTAAATGAAGAATGATCACAAAAAGTAATAGTACCATCGTCAAGATTTTCAATTAATTCAGTTTTATATTCGTTGTCTTTATAAAATGATAATGCATTATCTTTTGAAACGGCTCTCATTTTAAACTCATGTTTACCACGAGCAATTTCTATCATTTTATTTTCAATAGTTTTAAAATCTTTGTCAGAAACTATATGCTCTCCAAAATCTACATCATAATAAAAACCATTTTCAATAGCTGGCCCAATAGTAAGTTTTGCACCAGGATATAATTCTTCAAGTGCTTGAGCTAATACATGCGCAGATGAATGCCAAAACGCTTTTTTGCCTTCATCATTTCTCCATGTATATAATATAAGATTACCATCATTAGTCAGTTGCGTTGAAGTTTCTATAATAGCATCATTAAATTTTGCAGAAATAACATTACGAGCAAATCCCTCGCTAATATCTTTTGCAACATCCATAGGAGTACTATTTTTAGAGAACTCCTTTATTGTTCCATCAGGCAAAGTAATTTTAATCATAAGCTGTTTAAAATTTAAAACGCAAAGATAATAGTATAATCAATTACACACAATACATATTATAGTATATTTTCAAAGCTAGTATTTATTATGAGCATTAAGAAAGTATAGATAAGTTACTCATATATATATATAGTGTAAAGAGTAGAGTTAATTATTTCGGTCTAGTATGGAATTTCTTTTTATAGGATTTGGCATAAATTTTCAGGTTATAAAGTCTTTGTTTTAAGGGTATTAAAAGAGAGATTTATCAGTAAAAAAAAAATACTTAAAAAAATAATCAA
>JAGLKH010000175.1 GCA_023141985.1 Flavobacteriaceae bacterium
TCCTTTCTAGTCATATATCCCTTATAGGTGCCTCCATACACGATGTCTGGATTATCTGGATCTGGGGCAAGATGTGCACTTTCCCCACCAGCTGTGGATTCCCAATCACTTTCTGTTATGGAACTACCTTCAGAGCGATGTGAAATTCGTATTGCTGAATTGTCTTGCTGTGCACCCAAAATTCTGAAAGGAAAGTAATTATCTGTAGTCACTCTATAGAATTGTGACGTCGGTTGATTGTGATAAGTGGTCCAATTTTCACCAGAATCATAGCTGATTTGACCACCTCCATCATCGGCAATACTCATTATTTCATTGTTGCTTGGATTAATCCATAGATCATGATGATCACCATGGGGTGTCGAAATCCTTTCAAAAGTTCTGCCTCCATCATTCGAGCGCCAAAATCCCACATTTAAGACATATACTCGATCTTCCTGTTCAGTATCGGCATAGATTCTTGAATAATACCAGGCTCGTTGCCTTAGATTTCTATTCGTACTGGTTTTTATCCAGGTTTTTCCCCCATCATCACTTCTAAACACCCCTCCTTGCTTTGCTTCTACAATAGCCCAGATTCTATCTGAATTTAACGGTGAAACAGTAACTCCGATAATCCCTAAAGTTCCGTCTGGAAATCCTTTGCTTTTTGTAATATCCGTCCATGTTTCACCTGAATCCACACTTTTCCAAAGTTTGCTGCCTGGACCACCGCTATCCATTCTATATCCATTCCTTTTCATTTGCCAAGTAGAAGCATAGATGATCCTAGGATTATTCGGATCAAGAATAAGATCACCGCCACCAGCTTTGTTGCTTTCAAACAGGATTTTTGCCCAAGTTTTTCCACCGTCTACAGTTTTAAAAATACCCCTTTCTTTATTTGGTTTCCAAAGATTTCCAATAGCAGCAACATAAACGATATCAGGGTTTGTGGGGTGTATTCGAATTCTTGCAATATGCTCTGTCTTTTTAAGACCAATATGCTTCCAAGAGTCACCTCCATCTGTTGATTTCCAAACCCCATTTCCAGAGGATACATTCCCTCTTAATGTCTGCTCACCTTCTCCAACATAAAGTACATTTGCATCAGAGGGCGCCATTGCCACAGCGCCAATAGAACCTCCAAAGTATCCATCCGAGATGCACGACCAAGTGTTTCCACCATCTTTGGTTTTCCACACACCTCCTCCAGCGGTTCCCATAATATATTCATTAATTCTATCTGTATTCCCAATGATAGTTCCAGCTCGGCCACCTCTAAACGGACCAATCTGACGCCATTTAACCGAATTGTAAACGGCTTCATCATATGAAACATTATCCTGTGCTACGACTGCCTCTGGAACTAGAAATAGACAGCATAAAAAAATTATTGTTGTATAAAATTGATTTGGGATTGAGAAAAGTGGATTTTTCATAATTAGAATAATTATTAATGAGTGACCAAGTTAACAATATATTAATAACATAATACATTTATTTATTTAACTTAAAATTTCAATTGATGCTCAAACCTTTATACATCCATACTACTCCACAGCGCTCTTTTTATAGATTAATAGTTGCTCGATAACTCCATATTACTCCACAATACTCCATATTACTATACTATATATAGGTTCATGTGGGACCATGCCATATAACATCAAAATATTGAATACAGATAAGTTATTTATATCTTTTTCATACACTACATTGACTTATTATCGTATTAGAATTTAAAAGATTTTTTAACTTTTGAAAACAAAAGAACCCACAACTTAAAAAAGGTCATGGGTTCTACTCGTAGAGCGTACAGAAAAAATGTCGAACCATTTAATATCAGAATTAGAGAAATTTGATGTTATAATTAAATGCAATAATAAAAACTATAATTAGCTATTATTTAGTCTGTACAGGATTACCTTAAGTTCATTGAAAAGACTATTAATAAAAGGATTGAAGAAAGCTGTATTTTAACAGCTCAAATATATGCTCAAACTTTTTTTTAATAAAAAGTGACATTCTTTTAAATGAAAATCCTAAATCTTAATCTTTAATAAACTGGTTGTAATATGATAGCTTTAGGAAAATAATGACTTTTGAACATGTTTTTTGAAAGTAAATTTAGAAATTTATTTTTTTGCTAACTTAGATGCGACAGAACCGGAAAAATGACTTTTAGGCTGGACTTTGTAAGTTTTAGAACATTATTTTATAAAAAACTTATATAATTCACCAGCCCACAGCACCAAAGATGATAGGGTAAACAAAATTATTAGATCAGCGATATTAAGTGATTTAAAATTAAATAATATAGCTATGACAGGAACTTCAGTAACGAGGATTAGTAGCAAAACGGAAACACTAATGGCTAAGTTAATATACTTGTTAGAAAACAGACCTATTTCAAATACTGATTTGCGAATAGATCTCAAGTTAAACACATTGAATAATTGAGTAAAAGCCATAATTATAAACACACCTGTACGGCCTTTTTCTACGCTATCATCTATATAATAATAAAAGGCTGCTAATGAAAGTCCAACCATAAGAACAACATTGATAAATAGAAATGGAAATACTTCTTTGTTTAATATCTTTTCATTTTTTTGTAAGGGGCTAGTTTTCATGATCTCTCCATGACCATGTTCGGTAGCCAATGCCATATCTGTAACCCCATCGGTTACCAAATTGAGCCAAAGAATTTGTGTTGCCGTTAAAGGAAGGGGAAGGCCTAAGAGAATTGAAACCAAAAGAGTAACACTTTCTGCAATATTGGTTGTTACCAGAAAAAAACTTGTTTGACGAGAATTAGTAAAGACAATCCTACCTTCTTCCACAGCATTTACAACAGTGGCAAAATTATCATCAGCAAGCACAACATCCGAACTGTCACGGGCAACATCTGTTCCCATAATTCCCATAGAGATTCCTACATCTGCCTGCTTTAGAGCAGGCGCATCATTTACTCCATCACCAGTCATTGCAATGAGGTGTCCCATAGCTTGTAAACGCTCTGCTATTTTTAATTTCATTCTAGGAGTAAGTCGAGCAAAAACGGAAATATTTCTAATCGCTTTGTCAAACTCGCTTTTGTCTAACCGAAGCAATTGTTGTTCAGTTAATGCTACAACTTCATTTTCGGCTATATCTTCAATAATCCCCGTTGTTTTTGCAATAGCTACTGCCGTGTTTACATGATCGCCTGTTACCATGATGACACGAATACCTGCCTGTTTACATTTTTTTACCGCCTCTTTAGAATCCGGTCTTGGTGGGTCGATCATTCCCGTTATTCCAACAAATACCAGGTCATTAATAGCTTCTTGATCAATTTTATTAGTGTTTTGTTTCTTATAAGCTAAAGCAATTATCCGCATGGAGTGATTAGACCATTCAGAAATTTTTTGTTGAATTTGTTCTTTTTCTTTTTTAGTAAGCCTTGATTCACCATGAGATGTTAATACTGATACCGATCGTTCCAGCAATTTTTCCGGAGCACCAGTTACATAAAGTTCCTTGTGCTTGTCTTCTTTTATTAAAGTTGCTCTTAATTTTATAGTTGAATCAAAAGGAAGGTCATCTAGTTTGTATTGTTGAAAGTGTTCACGGCGTATGCCTCCTTTTCTTGCTAATACTAATAATGCTCCTTCAGTTGGGTCGCCAATCAACTCGTAGGTGTTAGTTTGTTTATCGTGACGTAATTCTGAATTATTTGAAACTGCAGCTATTTTCAATAGTTTTTGTAGAACACTATTTTTTACTGCGTCAATAATAGTTTTCTGTTATATGAAATTACCAACTGGAAACCACCCTACACCTGTAACAGTATAATCTGATGTTCCAGAAATAAATACTTTTCTAACTGTCAAGGAATTTTGTGTGAGAGTCCCTGTTTTGTCTGTTAAAATCGCTGTAACAGCACCTAAGGTTTCTGTTGCGGTAAACTCTCGGACAATTGCATTTCGCTTTGCCATACGATTTGCACCAATAGCCAATACTATGGAAATAACTGCGGGTAGCCCTTCAGGTACTGCAGCTACTAAAGCTGCAATGGAAATAAGAAGTATTTCTTCAATTTCGAAATGCCTGTAAAAATATCCAATCAAAAATATTAATACGGCACTTGAAATTGCAATGATTGACATATGTTTGGCCAAAACATCTGTCTTTTTCATAAAATTGGTTCGTTTTACTTCAATTTTACCCAGTGTTTCAGATATATCACCAATAGCTGTTTTTATTCCCGTTCCGGTTACGACTACTTTGGCATAGCCACCTGCCACGAAAGTACTTTTCCAAACCATATTTTTTCTGTCTGCCAATACAGTTTTATTAGGATAAATTTCTTCTTTTTTAGAAACAGGAAGTGATTCACCGGTTAGTGAAGCTTCTATAGTCCTGAAATTTTTAGATTGCATAATCCTACCGTCTGCTGGAATGCTATCCCCTTCTTCCAATACTAAAACATCCCCTGGAACAAGTTGAGAAGAAAGTACTGTAATTAATTTTTCATCGCGCAATACTTTCGCGGTTTTAACAATCATCTTCCGTAAAGAAGCAATAGCTTTATCTGCACGGTATTCCTGTAAAAATCCAATTCCGGCATTAATAAAAACTACTGCGATGATAACCCAAGTATCTAATACATGACCTACAAACCAGGATATGATAGCTGCAATGATAAGAATAATAACCAACCAGCTTTTAAATTGTTTGAGTATTAAAAGAAAAATAGAAATGGATTTACCTTCTGGTATTTTATTCGGACCGTATGCAGTTAATCGTTCTTTAGCATCTTTATTGGTAAGTCCGTTACGATTGGCAACTAACTCATTGAGAATTTCTTTTACTTTTAGTGAATGAGGATATTTAATATACTTTTTCATTCTTTAAAGATAAGTTCACAGAGTGTATAATACTCTTTAAATAACAGCACTCTAAAATCGATTTACGAATAACTAGCATTGCATAATATTATTCCCAAAACATATATTTAAAATGAATTTCTTCATTTAAATTTTAACATCATCTAATTACTACTAAATATAACGAATTTATAGGTAATATTATCGTATTTGAAGATTAAATTGTTGAATAAGAAATTGAGAATCTTTATCTTTGAGTACAAGTTAAACACCTAACTCATGCAAGAGATTTTCCTTATATTATTTGGACTTACAGGTTTATGGTTAGGTACAGAATTGGTAATAAAAGGGGCTGTAAATATTGCAGAATACTATAATTTATCTAAAGTATTTATAGGGTTAGCAATTTTGTCAATTGGTACAGATCTTCCCGAAATTGTCATTGCCATAAACGCCTCTCTCCACAATGTCATTGGGGATACTGAGACATCCGGGATAATAATTGGTAATGCCATTGGGAGCAGCTTTAGCCAGATAAGCGTTGTATTAGGATCCGTAGGGATATTAGCCTACCTTACCCTTAAAAGGCGTCATCTTTACGAAGATGGAATCATGTTATTAGGATCTATTTTATTAGTCATTCTTTTAGGGATTGATGGAAAAATTACCAGAGTTGATGGGATTGTATTAGTTGTGGTTTATTTAGTTTATTATTTTAGGTTATTCCATCAAGAACGGATTGGTAAAAAAATAAAAAAGAAGTCTGGAAAATATATTAGAAAAGATATTTTATTCCTAATTATAGGTATTATTATTGTAATTTTTACTTCAGAATTAGTAGTTGATAACTCCATTAGTTTTGCTGAAAATTTTGGTGTCAGACAATCATTTGTGGGGATAATAATTATAGGATTGGGTACGAGCTTGCCAGAACTGGCACTTTCTTTAAATGCTATAAGAAAAAAAGCCAGCGGATTATCTGTTGGTAATCTTATTGGCAGTAATATATTTGATATGATGATTCCTATTGGAATGGGTGCTTCTATTTCAGAACTTAAAATTGAAAAGAGTCTGATATTATTTGATCTTCCTTTTTTGTTGATACTATCATTTATTGTCCTCTTTTTTTTCTATAAAAAGAAAGGATTACAAAAATTTGAAGCTGTAATTTTGATTGGTCTTTTTGTACTTTATACTGCTTTAAAAATTGTTGGTGTTTAAATAATATTTTGCTATAATTTTCTCTTGCTAAAAAATTGAATTACATCTTTTTAGGTATTAATTTTTTACAAGTTACATAGTTTCTGATGAGAATGAAATGTTAATTGTCAATCTGATAATCAAAGTATGTTACAATAAAGTGTTCAATAATCCATTTTAAGCCTTACACAATAACCTTATAGAGTGTTTTACTCTTTTAAGGTAGTATTGAGAATAATTATCGTTCGTGTTTTGGGAGTTGTTTTTTGAGACTGATAAATATCATTGTGTGAAAAGCGAATTTTTTGTTTCTTTGATATTGAAATTAATCAAACAGCGTATGTTAACATATTTTGATTGGTTGATTGGCAAGGGAGTATTTCTTAAATGAATTATTCCCTTGTTTTATTTAATATTCCAAAAAATTTTATGTACGTAGTAGGATGAATATAGATTTATTCTCTTTTGGGGGGTATGGGGTGTTAGTTGTTGTTATCTACTGCCAATAACAAGGCGTTAAGTGTATCAATGTTGAGGTGTTCTATGTTAATTGGGGTAGTATCCTGTTTATTATCATCAATATAAAATCCAATGTGTTTATTAATCATATCAATGGCTTTTAATTTTTGTTCAATGTGTTTCCCTTTAGGATTTGTACCTGTTTACAAAACGCCTAAGAATCTCATTGGGAACGGGAGCTTTCGAATCCCTAATGGCATTTATTAATTCCCCTGCTTGCCCAGGTGGGAAATAACCAGAATACTTGTAGACTTTGATTCGCAAAATGAACTCATTGGCATCGGCCTCTGGGTGAAATTGTGTAGCATAAATGTTTTTTTTAATCCGAAACATTTGAATGGGACACGCTTTGGAAGTAATCAATAGCTCGGCTCCTGGTGGTGTATGGTCACAGGCTTCTTTGTGACCGACAAATGCTGAAAAAGTTTGGGGCAGATTTTTAAGTAATGGATCTTTCGTCCCGGCATCGGTCATAGTAACATAAACATTTCCAAGAGTTTCGGCATATGTATTTGAAATGGTTGCCCCACAGTATTTTCCCAAATACCCATTTCCTGAGCAAGCCCCCAAGAAAGGGAAGTCCTCTGGAACTACTTGGTCGAACAGCCCAATGAAAAAATGTTCTATCCTCTTTTGTACAAGACTCTTTTTTTCTTCAGGTATGCTTACATCAAACGGGCTACCTCCAACAATGATTGCCGAATAATCATGAATGTCAATTTCTGGAATTGGTTCTTTCTCAAGACGAATGCGATGTACCTCATGAGGTACTAATCCGCCAACACGCAAAAAAGCTTCGAATTCACTTCTAGTTGTCTCATCTTCGGGTCTCATCTGGAGCATTAGAAACTTTTTCACAGAATCTGATCTTTATTGTGGTTTAAATCGGCAACCTTTATTTCATTTATGGCTAAATCTTAATCGCCTTTACCTAGTACATCGTATTGCCATTAGCAGAGCTTTCCGGGATTTCCTGCATAGCATCCCAATGTTCAACGATTTTACCATTCCCATATTAGTCTAAAAATTGAATGTTAGTTAAATTGTGTACAACGTTTATGTATAACTAAAGTTGCTGTTTAGTTAACGTAATTTTTCATTTGTTAAATTTATGCATTTTAAATTTTAGAACATTCTATTTTATTTGATTCAGCAATTTTGGTTTATACCGTGTTGTAGCCAGTTACAGTTTTTTCAATTCAATTTTTAAGTCATACTCATATTTTCTTTCTTTTGAATCAATAGCATAACAAAGAATCCGTTTTGAATTAGTTGGTTCTGTCGCATCTGATGCGGCTTACTTCAAAAGAATTCTATCTTTGGTTAAAAAAAGGATGTTCAAAGGTCATTGTTTCCCCAA
>JAGLKH010000176.1 GCA_023141985.1 Flavobacteriaceae bacterium
ATGATACTATTACCGAAGGATTATTTCAAGGTGCTTTTGATACATTAATAGAATGTGGTGTTTCCAATTTAAATATCAATCGTTGGAATGTTCCCGGGAGCTTTGAGTTAATTTATGGTTGCAAGAAAATGCAAGAACAAAATATTGATGTTGTTATTGCTGTTGGGAGTGTAATTCAAGGTGAAACCAAACATTTCGATTTTGTATGTGAAGCTGTATCACAAGGTATAAAAGACCTAAATATATTACATGACACTCCAGTTGTTTTTTGTGTACTAACCGACAATACTTTACAACAAGCCATTGATCGATCTGGCGGAAAACATGGTAATAAAGGAGCCGAAGCAGCTATCGCTGCTATTAAAATGGCAGACTTGCGATTAAAATCTTCTTAGGTTTTAATAATTTTATTGCCAATTTGCATTCAACATAATTTTTAACTTTTTTGGAATTGTTACATATTTCCCTTGAAGAAATGTTCGAATGATAAAGAGGATTTTGTTAACAATTTTTGGCATTTGTAAAGCGTTAGTTTATGGTATTTTGAGTACATTTGAATTCAAGTAATAACTATACTTTGCTCAAGCAACACAAGAACAAGAAATTTAATTATAAGCCAAAATTCTCTAAAGACAATAAATTAGAGGGTGATACTAAGGCTAATGAATTTGTTTCAAAATGGCAAAGAGCAGGTAATGTTAATAGAAAAAAAAGAACAAGAGGGATTTCTTTGAGGTTGCTAATAATTATCTTGGTATTATTATTGATTTGTATGTATATATTGGATTTTTAAATTCATGTATCTTTAATGAAAACGAATTATGGGCATTTTTAAATTACGTAAAAACAAAAGATTTAATTACACACCTCGTCATTTCGATGATAAAGGAGAAGGTAATCCGTTTGAAATTAAACATAAGTTTGACGACTATAGAAAAACAGTTGGCAGTAATTCAGGGATTAAATCAAAATTCAAAAATGCTTTTAACGAACTTAAAGAATCACCAGATCGTGAAGTCAATATAAGGATATTAATCATCATTGCCATATTACTTTTAATATTTCTATTTATTATAGATTTTGATTTATCTATTTTCTTTTCCAAAAAATAAATGGCAGATATCATACAATTATTACCAGATCATGTAGCTAATCAAATTGCAGCTGGAGAAGTCGTACAGCGACCTGCTTCTGTAGTTAAAGAGTTACTTGAGAATGCCATTGATGCTCAGGCAAAAACGATAAAGTTGATCATTAAAGATGCCGGTAAAACCTTAATTCAAGTGATTGATGATGGCAAAGGTATGAGTGTTACCGATGCCAGATTAAGTTTTGAACGTCATGCGACTTCAAAAATTCGTAAAGCAGAAGATTTATTCGATATTCATACTAAAGGGTTTCGTGGTGAAGCTTTAGCAAGTATTGCTGCAATTGCTCATGTAGAGTTAAAAACCAAACAAGAATTAGATGATATTGGTGTTCAAATTAAAATTGAAGGCAGCGAAGTTGTGTCTCAAGAGGTGATAGTAACACCAAAAGGCACTTCGGTTGCGGTAAAAAACCTGTTTTTTAATATTCCTGCAAGACGTAATTTTTTAAAATCTAATTTAGTAGAAACGCGACATATTATAGATGAATTTCATCGTATTGCTTTAGCACATCCTAGTATTAATTTCTCGTTGTACCATAACGGCAGCGAAATATTTAATTTGTTAGAAAGTAATTATAGACAGCGCATTGTTAATGTTTTTGGCGGAAAGACTAACGAAAAACTCGTTCCTGTAAACGAGGATACCGAAATATTGAAAATAACAGGGTTTGTTGGGAAACCAGAATTTGCCAAAAAAACAAGAGGCGAACAATTCTTTTTTGTAAATCATCGATTTATAAAAAGCGCTTACTTAAACCATGCTATAAATTCAGCATTTGATGGGATTCTTCGAGAAAATACACATGCTAGCTATTTCTTGTATTTAGAAGTAGATCCAAAAACGATAGACATTAATATTCATCCTACAAAAACCGAAATAAAATTTGATGATGAGCATACTTTATATGCGCTATTACGTTCTGCAGTAAAACATAGCTTAGGCCAGTTTAATATTGCACCTGTTTTAGATTTTGATCATAATAAAAGTATGGACACACCTTATGGTTTTAAAGATAAGGATGCCACTAACCCAAATATTGAGGTCGATAAAGATTTTAATCCGTTTAGTGATCAAAAGACCACTGGTAACCTTTCAGGTTCTTATAAAAAAGAAGCTATAGCTAATTGGGAGAGCTTATACGTTGGTTTAGAATCAAAAAGTAATGATCTACAAAATGACTTTACTGAAATGCAATTTGAAAGAGATGAAGTTACATCAAAAATATTTGATGAAGAATCTTCTGTAAAAACACAGAAAACGTTTCAGTTGCATAATAAATATATTGTAAATACTATTAAATCCGGAATGTTAATTATCAATCAACATCGCGCTCATCAACGTGTCTTGTACGAAGATTTTTTACAGCATATAACAGTTAAAGAAGCTGTGAGCCAACAGTTATTGTTTCCGTTAATTCTCGAATTTTCTAATGCCGAAATTACCGTATTGCAAAACCTTAAAGAACAATTAGAGCAAACTGGGTTTGTGTTTTCAAAACTTAAAGATGTTGTTGAAATTACGGGAGTTCCAGTTAGTGTTAGCGAGGTTAATGTATCTTTAGTTTTAGAACAATTAATAAATGATGTTGAAAACGAAGTGCCAAATAGTAATTTTAGCCAAACCGATTTGTTAGCCAAGTCATTAGCAAAAAGTTTAGCCATTAAAACAGGACAACGACTTACTATATTAGAACAAGAAAATTTAGTGAATCGATTATTTGCATGTAAAGAAGCAAGCATTTCACCAACTAATAAACCAACATTTATTACGATGAGTGTTGATGATTTGGATAAAAAATTTATGTAAAAGTTAGTTTTGAACTTAGTTGAAAAGTTAAAAAAAAATAAGAATAAATTAAAAAGATACTGAAATA
>JAGLKH010000177.1 GCA_023141985.1 Flavobacteriaceae bacterium
TCAGCATAAAATGAGAGGAATTACAGACACAGTAAAGCATTTATTAATCATTAACGTGATTATGTTTGTTGGAACATTAGCTATTGGAAATGGCGAATTATTTTATAGTTTATTCGCGTTATATTTTCCTAAAAACGAACTATTTCAACCATGGCAAATCATTTCACATATGTTTATGCATGGTAATTTTATGCATATCTTTTTTAACATGCTTGTGCTTTGGATGTTTGGAACTGCTGTAGAACAGGTTTTTGGAAAAAAGAAGTTTATGTTTTTTTATTTTTCAGCAGGTTTAGGAGCTGTACTTTTACAATTGGGCTATTATTATTTTAAGTTTTATTCTGGAATGGAGGTTTTAACTGAAGCTGGTTTTGAACAAACTCAAGTTATAGAGGTTTTAAGATCTGGTTTTAATAGATATGATACACGTTGGCTTAATGTTTTTACACAAGACCAATTAGCTAATTTTGTTGGATTATTTAATTCATCTATGGTAGGTGCTTCTGGAGCATTAATGGGAGTTTTAGTTGCTTTTGGTATGTTATTCCCAGATAGTAAGTTGATGCTTATATTTTTACCAATACCTATAAAGGCGAAATATTTTATCCCTGGAATTATTATTTTAGATTTAATTTCGGCAATTACTGGTCAATCCTTTTTTAGTCCAAGTAATACAGCCTATGTAGCTCATCTTGGTGGTGCATTTACAGGATTTTTAATGATGTACTTTTGGAAGAAAGATCAGTTTGATAAATACCGTTGGAATTAAATGACATCGATTAACTACGATATAAAAGACAAGTTAAAGCGTTTAAGTGCTTTCGAAAAAATAATCGCTCTTAATCTAATTGTATTTTTTATTGGTTGGCTTGTATTTCAAACACAAAGTATTGACCGAGACATTAGTTTATTTTGGTTGGCTCTACCAAAGGATTTTTCAGAATTTATTTTTAAGCCCTGGTCTATAATAACTTATGGTTTCTCTCATATTGACTTTTGGCACCTCTTTTTTAATCTATTCATTTTATATTTTGTGGGTCGATCATTCAGCAATCTCTTTAATATAAAGCTGTCTCTAAATGTTTATTTTTTAGGAATTCTGTTCGGTGGATTATCTTATATGTTAGTTTACACCTTGTTTCCTAATGGCATTTTAAAGAATGTCGGGGAATTGGTTGGAGCATCAGCAGGAGTTAGAGCTGCCTTAATTTTTTTATGTGCTTATATGCCAAATAAAGAAATGCGTTTGGTTACAATAAATATTAAACTCAAGTATATTGGTTTAGTATTGCTAGCCTTAGATATTCTTGGGCTTTTTGGTGATAATCCAGGAGGTTATGTGTCACATCTTGCAGGAGATTTATTGGGTTATTTTTATGCTGTACAATTAAAAAAGGGTACAGATATCGGTAAAGGGTTTGAGCGTTTTATGGATAGTATTTCAAGTTTCTTTACAAAAGGAAAGAGGTCCCATTTAAAGACAGTTCATAAAAGTAAGAAGAAAGATTTTGCCGGACACACTAAACAAGAGTTTGACGAGTTTAATAAACAAAAACAAATAGATATTATACTCGATAAGATAAGCAAAAGTGGTTACGAAAGTTTGAGTGAAAAAGAGAAAGCATTTTTGTTTAAGGCAGGGAAAAAGTGATGTAATTGGAGTTGGAAGATAGGAGACGGAAGACAGAAACTATGTGTCAAATGAAAAGTTTAATCAATTTTATAGGGATTGTTTAAATTAATGAATTTGTTGATGAGTTTATAAACAATATTAGATAATAGTTGGACTTCAGACTTCGGTCATCCGACTTCAGACTTGATAATTTATGAAGAAGTTAAATGGTACAGATAAAATAGTTTTTTTCTTCAATTCGCTAATAGCTACAATGCTCTTGCTATCCTATCTTTTACCATATGTAGAACCAAAACACTTCGCATTTTTATCAGTTTTAAGTTTAGCAGTGCCATTACTTATAATTTTAAATGTTCTTTTTATGGTGTATTGGTTGCTTAAAGTTAAAAAGCAACTTATAGTTTCACTTTTTGTGCTGGTTATTGGTTATACACATGTGTTTTCACTATATAAATTTTCTTCTTCAAAAAATATTAATGATGGAGATAATATAACGATAATGAATTATAATGTAAGGTTATTTAATTTATATAATTGGATTCCCGAAAATGATATTGAAACACAAATTGTTTCACTTATAAAAGAAGAAGAGCCAGACATTATTAGTTTTCAGGAATACCATCCACACGAGAATATAGATTTATCTTTCTATAAGTATAAATACGAAAAGCTATCTGGAGAGAGAGTAAAATACGGGCAAGCCATTTTTTCTAAATATCCTATAGTAAAATCCGGTTCTATTGAATTTCCAAATACAGCGAACAATGCCATTTTTGTAGATGTAGTAAAAGGAAAAGATACCATACGTATTTATAATGTGCATTTACAATCTTCTGGAATTAATGCTGATGTTGAAAATTTAAAAAAAGAAAATTCTGAGCATTTGTATAAACGTGTGGTTAAGACTTTTAAAATACAACAAACGCAAGCTGAATTATTTATAAAGCACAAAGAAAAATCTCCCTTTAAAATGATTATTTGTGGCGATTTTAATAACACAGCTTATTCTTTTGTTTATAGAAAAATTAAAGATAATCTTATTGATACTTCTGAAGAGGCTGGAAACGGATTTGGGCGCACTTTCGATTTTAAATATTTTCCGGTACGAATAGATTTTATTCTTGTGGATAAGTCATTTAAAGTAAATGGATTTAAAAATTATAAAGAAAAACTATCAGACCATTTTCCTATATTAACAAAGGTTAATTTACATTAGTAAGCAATCTATTTTATCTGCCAGAATATGAATAATTAGTCCCAATCCAATTAGTCTTGTTTTTTTTGGAATGATAAGAAGTATATATATGGCAATGGCTATATAAGTATGCAAGGGATGAAAGTTGATGCTGCATCTATTTGGATCAAAAACAGGTGTGACCAATAAATGGTCTAAATCTATAAATATGGCACAAATCATAACAAAATAAGCATGCTTCCAATTCGATTTAAAAAAAAGAAAGCTTACTAAAAGAGGAAGTAGAAAGTGAATTCCATAATGTAATACAGGTTGAAGCATTACACTATTAATTTTTGGGATTGTAGATAGTTTAAGGTGTTTGGACCTTCGTTAAATAGTAAGTCTAAAATGCTTAAGTTGTTTATAAAACCAAATTTATTACTAAATACCTGGGTGTAAGGAGAAAACTGTTGTTCCTTTTTTTGTGATGTGTTTACAAGATGTCTTAAATCGTTTTTATTATCTGCTGTTTTATTATAAGATTCTGTTTTCGAATAATTTAAATCAAATTGCAAACAATTAAAAACGACATCTAAACACTCAAAATTAAAATCTAAAAGGAATGTTTTTTTTTGAGTAAATAAGGGTTGAAGCTC
The DNA here is from genome assembly GCA_023141985.1 of Flavobacteriaceae bacterium. Lineage (GTDB taxonomy): Bacteria > Bacteroidota > Bacteroidia > Flavobacteriales > Flavobacteriaceae > PRS1. Next base: position 3,467 of record JAGLKH010000177.1, read on the forward strand.
ATTTTCGTAAAACTCAAAAAAAGGAGAAGTTCTATAGGCACTTTGTAAGGATTTTAAGTGTTGAGATTGCCAATTTGCATCATTAGAAATTTTAACATCTCGAAATTTTTGACGATTCTTTTGCGTATAAATAACAGGGATACTTAAAATCAATTTTCCGTTGGCGCCATAAATAGTGGTCCTGTTTCTAAAGGTTTGTTTTTGATAATTATCTTCAACTTCAAATATTACATTTTGTGCATTTGCTATACCAATAAAATGTGAAATGTTAGGAAAGTATGTTGGATGGAGTAGAATGTTCATTTACTATTGTCATTCCTGCCTTTCGACTTCGCTCAAGATAAACTTTAGCAGGAATCTTTTTATTTTAAACCTGATTTAATTTTTATGGATTAGCTGCGCTGATCCTAAAGGTTTGTCTGCCTTCGAAGGAATGACAAAACCATTACTATTTTAATTTTTTGATTATAAAAGTTAAGAAATCAACAAATCAACGAATTACGTTTTTCTACGTTTCCTCCACTTATTAAATCCATACCAACCAAGTAGCACAACTAAAAACGGAATTAAATAAGATATGCGATTACCACTTCCCTGTACAGTTGTAAATACACGATTCCAGCGTACTTTATTAAACCCTTTAGCATTAGTATCCCAGCTCATCCATATAAATACTGGTTTTCCCACCACATGATTAAAAGGTGTAAAACCCCATGATCTTGCATCGAGAGAATTATTGCGATTATCTCCCATCATCCAATAGTAATCTTGTTTAAAAGTATAAGTAGTTGCTAATTCTCCATTAATATAGATTTGCTCACCATCTACTTTTAGAGTATTGCCTTCATATTCTGTAATAACACGTTTATAAAGCGGTAAAATGTCTAAGTTAATATCTATTGTTTTTCCAGCCTCTGGAATGTAAATCGGACCAAAGAAATCGTTATTCCAATTATATTTTGCATTATGCGGAAATATTCTTGAATCTCTTATGCCTTTTTCTTCCTTAATTGGTGTAATGCTAACTACATTAGGATGGTTTTTAAATTTTGCTAATGCAGCATCACTTATTCCTACGAATCTATAGGTGTTTTGTTTGTTAATTATTCCAAAAGGATCGGTAACACCATAAAGTTCATACATTTGTTTTTTGTTAAATTGATTGGTTTTGGGTTGCACATAATAGCTAAATTGTAATTGCGCACGATTTGGCAGTATATTTTGCTTTCCATTTATATATACATAGCCATTACGAACTTCTAACGAATCTCCAGCTATGCCAACACAGCGCTTTACGAGATTGGTTTTTTTGTCGATAGGTTTGTAGTAATTTCTATCAACGTTTGGATTGTTCATGTCATATAAAGTATCTGCGGGGCTATTAAAAACGACAATCTCGTTGCGATCAATTTTTTCAAATCCCGGAAAACGTAAATATGGTAACTGTAATTTATTCAACCACGAGGTTTTCCTTTTATTAAAGTCATCACTAAACACATAAGATTTCTTTTTTAATATAGGAAGAGTGTCATGTACCATAGGAGCAGCCACTGTGGTCATAGGTACCCTGGCACCATAATGAAACTTACTCACAAACAAAAAATCACCTACTAATAAAGATTTTTCTAAAGAAGATGAAGGGATTACATAAGGCTGAATAAAATAAGTATGCACAAGAGTTGCTGCTACAATTGCAAACAAAATTGAGCTCACCCAATCTCCTGATGAACTTTTAGGATGAAGGCTTCTATCTTTAACGTATTCTACATCTAATATGTAATTAATGTAATAATTATAAAATCCTAAAGTAATGACAGATAAAAACGTATCACTAAATGTATTTTTACCAAAACTTCGCGCAGTTTCTACCCAAACTACTGGAAACATAATGAGGTTAATAATTGGTAAGAAAAGTAAAACCGTCAACCAAGCGGAACGATTAATAATTTTCATTAATATTATAGCATTGTAGACAGGAACAAATGCTTCCCAAGCTTGTCGTCCCGCTTTAATATATAATTTCCAAGTGCCTAATCCATGTATTGCTTGAATTACCAAGAAAAATATAAACCATTGCATTAATGTCATAATCGTACTTTTTAGTTAGTTAGTAATAAAATGGTTTTGTATGTTACAAATTGAAAACAACTTAACCAATATTTAACACATCATTCATGGTAAAGACTCCTTTTTTATCCAAAAGCCATTCGGCTGCAATAACTGCACCTAAAGCAAACCCTTCTCTATTATGTGATGTGTGTGTTATGTTAATAGAATCGGCTTCAGATTGATAATTAATACTATGAGTTCCCGGAACATTTTTTATTCGTTTTGCTACAATTGGAATTTCATTAGCTTCGACATTTGAGTCTAATTTCCAGTTCTTATAATTAGATTGTTCTATAATTCCTTCAGCCAAAGTAATTGCAGTACCACTGGGGGCATCCAATTTTTGAGTATGATGAATTTCCTCAACACCTACATTATATTGAGATAAGTTTTTCATCATTTTGGCTAAATATTTATTCATTTCAAAAAAAATATTGACACCTAAACTAAAATTTGAAGCGTATAAAAAAGCACCATTTTTTTCATTACATAAAGTAGCAACAGAATCATAATCATTTAACCAACCTGTTGTACCGGAAATAACAGGAATACCATGTTGCAAACACTCCGAAATATTATTAACAGCAGCATTTGGGGCACTAAAATCAATGGCAACATCAGCTATAGTAATATCGTAAGATTCTGTGTTCTCATCTACTTTTAAAACAATATCATGACTTCGTTGTCTTGCAACGTGCTCTATTACTTTTCCCATTTTGCCGTAGCCAAGTAACGCAATTTTCATCTGTTTAAAATTTTTTTCAGCAAAAAAAAGTTGCAAAAAATTCCTGTACATTCAAGAAACGCTTCGCTCTCACATAAATTTGTTTTAATCCTTTCCATAAATACTGTGATTAAAAAAATATTTGTTCGTTTCATTTTTAAAAATTAAAATTTAAAGTTAACCCTAAATTTGTAGTAGCATCTAATTCGTTAAACTTAAAGTGTGGTTTTAAAGCTAAATTCTCGTCTACATTATATTGGAGTAGATGTGCATCTACATTAGCATCGATAATATTTAAAGCGTAGATGCCAAGAGTAACCAATAAAGAAATTTCTTTATTCCGTTTTAAAGTTTTCTGTGCCCTAATTAATGCGTCGTTCGAAATATTTGGCGTAGAACCTGTGCCATAAAATTCATCGTCTGTAAATCCTGCCAAACGTCTTTTAAAAGCATCTCGGTAACGTTTATACTCATTATCGTTATCTAAATAAAAATAGATTCCAGTACCTAAGGCAGCATATACAATGGGAATTTTCCAATATTTCTTATTATAAGCTTGTCCTAATCCAGGAAGTATAGCAGAATAAAATGCAGCTTTAGAAGGAGACAAAGGATCTATAGCTTGTGTAGAAATGGTATCTTTAACAACAATATTCTCGCCTAATTTACCTTCTGTATTATTGTTTTCTTGTGCAACAGCTACAAATGAAGTTAAAAAGACTACAACTACAAAAAGGAATTTACTTTGCACTTTCAACCAATTTTTTTATTCTATTAAAATCTTCTTCAGAATGAAACGGAATAGTTATTTTGCCTTTTCCATTCTTAGAAACTGTAACGTTTATTTTATGTCCAAAGTATTGTGAAATTTCTTTGATTCCTTTTTTTATATATTTTGGAAGCTCTTCTTTATTAGCAATAGAAATTATTTTGGTTTCCTTATAGTCTCTTACAAGATTTTCTGTTTGTCTAACCGATAATTTTTTAGAGAGTATTTTTTCGTAAATTTCTAACTGTTTGTTTTGGTCATCAATATTAATAATAGCACGTCCATGACCCATTGAAATAAAACCATCTCTCATTCCTGTTTGAATAATTGGATCGAGTTTTAACAAACGCAGGTAGTTAGATATTGTTGAACGCTTTTTACCTACTCGAACACTCATTTGCTCTTGTGTAAGGTTAATTTCCTCTATTAAGCGTTGGTATGACAAAGCAATTTCTATAGCATCTAAATCTTGTCGTTGAATGTTTTCTACCAAAGCCATTTCTAACGATTCCTGGTCGTTAGCTATACGTATGTAAGAAGGAATAGTTTTTAAATCGATTAATTTAGAAGCTCTATAACGACGTTCTCCAGAAACCAATTGGTATTGGTTAAACCCGGTTTTTCTAACTGTAATAGGTTGGATCACACCAAGTTCTTTGATTGACGATGCCAATTCCCGTAAGGATTCTTCATTAAATTTAGTACGAGGCTGGAATGGGTTTACATCAATAGCATCTATGTCTAAATCAATAATATTACCAATTACTTTATCAGCATTTTTATCTTGAATAGATTTTATATCGTTTGAAGGATCTTGTAAAAGTGCCGACAAGCCTCTTCCAAGAGCTTGTTTTTTTGTTGCCTTGGCCATTAATCTTCGTTTTTATTGATAATTTCTTTAGCCAAACTTAAGTAATTCGCAGCACCTTTACTACTCACATCGTAGTTAATTATGCTCTCACCATAACTTGGAGCTTCACCCAAACGAACATTACGCTGAATAATAGTTTTAAAAACCATGTCGTTAAAGTGCTTTTGTACTTCTTCTACAACTTGATTAGATAATCGCAAACGAGAATCGTACATAGTAAGCAATAAACCTTCAATGTCGAGTTTAGGATTATGTATTTTTTGCACGCTTTTAATTGTATTTAATAATTTCCCTAAACCCTCTAAAGCAAAATATTCACATTGAATAGGAATTACAACAGCATCAGCTGCAGTTAAAGCATTTAGAGTGAGTAACCCAAGGGAAGGCGCACAGTCTATTAAAATATAATCGTAAGCCGATTTTAAATGAGTAATTGCTTTTTTAAGCATATATTCTCTTTGTTCTTTATCTACAAGTTCAATTTCAATAGCTACTAAATCTATATGTGCTGGAATAATATCTACATTTGGAGAATCAACTTTAATAATACATTCTTCTGCCGAACTTGTATGTTCTAACAATTGGTAGGTTCCCTTTTCGATAGTATTAACATCTACGCCAAATCCCGAAGTTGCATTTGCTTGAGGATCGGCATCTATTAATAATACTTTTTTTTCGAGTACTCCAAGTGAAGCAGCAAGGTTTACTGATGTTGTAGTTTTTCCAACGCCACCTTTTTGATTGGCAATAGCAATGATTTTACCCATTAAATGATTTGGTTTTAGATATGAATTTATCTTGAATTTTTGTGATGACCTACAAAATCAACATTTTACCCTCATATTTTGTCTTTTTATTACTCCATATCGCTGCTATGAAGTGCAAAAAAGATTTCATCTGAGAACAAAAGCCTAATTTTTCTTCGGTATTATAAAAAAAACTCTAGAAAAATTCAGCGTAAAAATACAATTATTTACGAATTTTAAAAGCGGAACTTGTTAACATTTGGTCAACAAAAGAGGCTGTCTGAAAAGTGTCATTCTGAATGCGAATGAAGAATCTCAAAAAAATTAAATAAATGATAATAAGATAATTAAGATTTTTTGACTACACTCAAAATGACATTATATACACTTTTTAGACGACCTCTTTTGTTAATTAATAAAATATTTAGTCTTCTTCGGGTAATAAAATACCTAAGAAATAATTTTCATCTAAAAATTCATTAGCCACATTTTGAATATCTTTTTTAGTTAAGGCGTTAATTGATGATTCTGCATTTAGAATCTCATTAACATCACTACTTTCCTTATCAGAAGTAATAAAGTTTGAAAGCCAAAATCTATTTTTCTTTAAGTCTTCTTTATATTTAAGTAAGTAAGTTTCTTTCACTTTTGCAAGATCCTTATCAGAAGGGCCTTCTTTTTTTATTTTTTCGACTTCAGCTAATGCAGCAGCTATAAGTCTATCTACATTTTCGGGACCACAAGGGAAAGATATAGTAAAATCTACACCAGTAAATGAGAGTTTTCTAAAACTTCCTCTAGCGCCTACACCGTAAACACCTGATTCCTCTTCACGAAGTTTTTCAATTAATTTTATGGTTAAAATATCTCCTAGTGCAATAACCTCTTGTTTTTTCTTTGCTGAATATTCTATATCGTCTTCTCCCCAATTTATTGAAACTAAACTCTTAGGATCTTTTCCACGATTTACAACTTGTTTTCTATAGGTATCTTTTTCTCTAAAAGTTGTGACTTTAAAGGTTTCATTTGAATTTATTGTTGGTAACGAAGCGATGTATTTTTTCGCAAATACTTTTAATTGTTCTTCATCAATGTTACCAACAAAATAAAAATTGAAATCTCCTGCATCTGCAAAGCGTTCTTGATATTTATTATAGGCTAAATCGTAATCGGCTTTATCCATTTTTTCTGGTGTTGGAAAGCCAGTAAATCTTTTGTTACCTTTATTTCTGAATTTCCCTGTTTCGTTCGAAAAATAGAACTGCGGATTTGCCATAAGGTTGCCTAAAAAACTTTTTTGTTTTGTTATAAAAGATTGAAAGGCTTCTTGGTCTTTATTCAAATCTGTGAAATAAAGATAAACTTGTTGAAATAAAGTTTCCAGATCTTTTGGTGCAGACTGCCCGCTAAACCCTTCGCTTATTAGCTGAATAAAAGGTCTAACATTTACAATTTTACCACTCATCATTTTCTTCAAGTCTACTTTAGATAATCCTCCAATTCCAGCTTCTGTAAGACCTCCATTTGCAAAAGTAGTGGCAAGATGCTCTTCATCTGTATATAAACTGGTTCCTCCAAAACTTGTAGCTTCAAACAAAATTTCATCATTTTTAAAGTCTGTTTTCTTGTAAGTTACAGTTGCGCCATTGCTTAAAGTAAATGTTGTAGCATCAATAGAATCATTCTTTTCAATATTGGTTATAGTACCTTCAAGTAATATGTTTTCTATAAGGTCTTTTCTTACTGCTTCATCCATATAAGGTTCAATGTTTGAAGTTTGAACAGTTTTTAATAACTCTAATATTTCAGTTTCGGTAACAGATGTTAAACCTTCTTTTTCCGGTCCTGTTAAAATAATAACTCTATTATCGTCGTGAATAAAGCTATTTATTAAAGTGTTTACCTCTGAAAGTTGAATGGTTCCAATATATTTTTTTGTAGTGTTAAATTCCCATTCTATGCCAGGAATTGGTTCACCATTTAAATAATTACTTACATATTCACCAATAATTCTATTGCTTTCTTGTTTATTTCTATCCTTATATTGTTTTTCCAGTCGTGCTAAAATATTCTTTTTTGCACGAGTAAATTCCCCTTCTTGAAAACCATAACGTTTTACACGTTCATTCTCTTCTAAGAGTGCTTTTAACGCTGCTAATTGACCAGTTTCGCTTGTACCCGCAAAACTTTGATAAGCATTTTTTGAACGTGAAAATGTACCTCCATAACTTGAGAAACCGTACACAAAAGGAGGATTTGGTTTGTTAGTTAATTCGGAAAGTCTATTATTAATCATACTACTAAAAAGATTTCTAACAATAGTTTCTCTGTAATCTTCTATAGTTTCAATTTTTGGAGCTTTAAAATTATCCTTATACATTATCTGTACTTGCGAAAAAGCGGCTTCTTTATCAGTTGCAACAGTTACAAAAGTTTCTTCGTGGCTTGGAAGATCGAATGAATTTCTTTCTTTTGGATTATTAGCTTTGGCAATACTTCCAAAATGTTCTTTAATTTTAGCTTCTAATTTATCAATATCTAAATCACCAACAGCAACAACAGCCATTAAATCCGGACGATACCAATCTCTATAATAACTTCTCACATCTTCATATTTAAAGTTTTCAAGATTTTCTTTAGTTCCGATAGGTAGTCTTTCGGCATATTTAGATCCATACATTAGTTTTGGTAAATATTGCTGCATCATACGTTTGTTAGGACCTAAACCTAACCTGTATTCTTCTAAAACCACCCCTCGCTCGTCATCTATGGCTTCATCAGCAAGAGTTGCGTTATGTGCCCAATCTTCTATAATTTGAAACCCTTTTTCTAATTTTTCAGGATCATCACTTGGAATAGGTAAGATATATACTGTTTGGTCAAAACTTGTATATGCATTAAGATCAGCACCAAATTTTACACCAATGCTTTGTAAATAATCAACAAGCTCATTCTTTTTAAAATTTTTAGTGCCGTTAAAATTCATGTGCTCCATAAAATGAGCTAAACCTACTTGGTTATCATTTTCTAAAATTGATCCGGCGTTTACTACTAAACGCAATTCAACTTTATTTGCGGGTTTACCATTATTTCTAATGTAATAAGTGAGACCATTAGATAATTTCCCGATTTTAACATTAGGATCGACGGGAATTTTACTTGTTTCATTTTGAGTTAGTGGCTCAGTCTTTTCTAAATCGAAATTTTGAGAAAAGCTTACTATTGTAAACAATAGTAAACAATAGTAGAGTAGTTGTTTTTTAGTAATCATAAGTAATGGTTTTGAGTTAATGCAATACTATTGCATGTAAATTTTAATAATTTGGCTATTAATTAGGTATATGGAATAGACTAGAAAAATAGTATCCAATTAATTATAGATTAAAGGGAGGTAATAGATAATTATAATGTTTTATTCATTTGAGGGATTTTTAATATTGTGATCAATATACGTGTATTTGTAAGAAAAAACGTTATAAAATTGTATTTATTTTTAAAGTATTTAAAAAATTAACTTTTATTTGCCCTAATCATCATCTCAAGTTGATCCCACATTTCTTGTGGAATTTCTTCAAGCATATTAAATTCTCCAGCACCTTTTAACCATTCTCCTCCATCTATAGTAATCACTTCGCCATTAATATAAGCCGAAAAATCAGAAACTAAATACGCTGCCAAATTGGCTAATTCCTGATGTTCTCCAACACGCTGTAAAGGTACTTTTTTAGACATGTCGAATTTGTCTTTCAAGTTTCCGGGCATTAATCTATCCCAGGCACCTTTTGTAGGAAAAGGTCCCGGAGCAATGGCATTAAATCGCATGCCATATTTAGCCCATTCTACAGCAAGACTTCTTGTCATTGCTAATACACCAGCTTTTGCAGTAGCACTCGGTACAACATACCCAGAGCCTGTCCAGGCATAAGTGGTTACAATATTTAAAACAATAGTATTTGTTTGTTTGGTGTTTATCCAATGCTTACCAAAAGCTAAAGTGCAGTTTTTGCTGCCTTTTAAAACGATATCAATTATCGTATCGAAAGCATTAGCTGAAAGACGCTCTGTTGGAGAAATAAAATTTCCAGCGGCATTGTTAAGTAATACATCTACTTTTCCAAATTTATTAATTACAGCTTTATGCATTGTTTCCACTTGATCGTAATGACGAACATCACATTGTATTGGGAGACAAGTGCCTTTAGTTTCTACTTCAAGTTCTTTTGCAGCAGCCTCTAATTTTTCTAAATTTCTTGAAGTTATAGCAACATTCGCACCTAATTCGAGAAAGTATTTGGTCATGGCTTTACCCAAACCACTACCACCTCCAGTAACAACAATAGTTTTTCCTTTTAAGGCATTATCCCGAAGCATTTTTGATGTGTGGTTCATGTGTTTTAATGAGTTATTTATTCTTTTTTAATAAGTTTCATTCCTTTTACCCAAAAAATTTCTGAACTATAAAATCTCAGCGATGTTTTAATTACTCTTTCAGAATTATCTCTTGGAGATTTACTGTTATATCTTGCCTTAGAATTATTGAAATTCAGTGTATGGATTTCATCGAAATCATTGTTTTTGTTAGTGGAGAAAAAAATGAGGTTGTTTCTTTCTGTTTTCCACACTCCTTTACCATACTTATTTTCTTTGGGTTGAGAAGGCTCTAAATTTCTGTAGAAATAGAATAAAAAAGTACCATCAGAATTCAAAGTAAGTTTATATTCAATTAGCCCTCCATTGTCAACTTCATATCTCATTTCATATTTTCCAACATATTTTTCTGATTGAGAAAATAAAGTTAGATGGAGTGTTATAAATATTATTATCAGTGCATATTTCATGTAATTATTTTTTTTACTAATACACCATTACTTATGAATATACTAATCTGGTATTTTTCAATTATATTATTAATTTCTATTAATCAATCAATATCTCTAAAATTTGAATTGCAGTATCGCTAATTTTAGTTCCAGGTCCAAATACAGCTACTGCACCTGCATCAAATAAAAACTGATAATCTTGTTTTGGTATAACCCCACCAACAATAACCATAATATCGTCACGACCATAGTCTTTAAGTGCTTCTATTACCTGGGGAATGAGCGTTTTGTGTCCTGCAGCTAAAGAGGACACACCAAGAATATGTACATCGTTCTCAACAGCTTGTTTTGCTGCTTCTTGTGGTGTTTGAAACAATGGGCCAATATCTACATCAAAGCCAAGATCAGCATAACCGGTAGCTACGACTTTGGCTCCACGATCATGACCATCTTGTCCCATTTTAGCAATCATTATACGTGGTCTGCGGCCATCTTGTTCGGCAAATTTATCAGCTAATTCTTTAGCTTTTTTAAAGGATTTGTCATCTTTTATTTCTTTACTATACACACCGGAAAATGATTTTATTTGTGCTTTAAAACGTCCAAATACTACTTCAAGGGCATCGCTAATTTCACCTAATGTGGCACGTTCCCGAGCTGCTTCAACAGCTAAAGCTAATAAATTATTATTTGATGCTCGTGCTGCTTCTGTTAATTTTGATAAAGCTAGTTTTACTTTGGTGTTATTTCGTTCAACTTTTATTCTATTTAACCGTTCTATTTGTTGACTCCGAACAGTTTGATTGTCAACTTCAAGAATATGCAAAGGGTCTTCTTCTTTTAATCTGTATTTATTTACACCAACAATAATATCTTGACCAGAATCAATACGTGCTTGTTTGCGTGCAGCAGCTTCTTCGATTCTAATTTTTGGTATACCGGCTTCTATAGCTTTAGTCATACCTCCTAATTCTTCTACTTCTTCAATAAGTGACCACGCTTTTTGAGCAATATCGTGTGTTAAACGTTCTACATAATAACTTCCTGCCCATGGGTCGACAGTTTTAGTAATTTTAGTTTCTTCTTGTAAGTATATTTGTGTATTTCTTGCTATTCTTGCTGAAAAATCTGTTGGTAAAGCTATGGCTTCATCTAATGCATTCGTGTGTAGGGACTGTGTTCCACCAAAAGCAGCAGCAGCAGCTTCTATACATGTTCTTGCAACATTGTTAAAAGGGTCTTGCTCTGTTAAACTCCAACCACTGGTTTGGCAATGTGTACGTAATGCTAATGATTTTGAATTTTT
>JAGLKH010000178.1 GCA_023141985.1 Flavobacteriaceae bacterium
TTGTACCACTTCCAAAAAGTGTGGCAACACCTTTAAAATTATCATTAGCACCATTGCTGTACGCTAAAAAACAAGCAGAAACGAATAAAAGGAATAAAATCATAACCTAAATAATGTTCTGATGTTTGACGAATTATTGCCCTGATGCTTACTTATATATTTAAAAAAACCTCATAGGTTTTTAAAATCTATGAAGTTTGTGGGTTTAAATTTTTGTTTCAACAAAAAAGATTCCTGCCTTGCTCCTCCGCTAAAGCTCTTCGACGACACGCGGACGCAGGAATGTGTTAACAACATCCTCCACCATCGTAATGGTATGTGGATTCGCTAATAAAAATATCATCTCTGTTTAAAGAGGCAAGTGCTCCAGCGGTTTTATCACAAATCGCTAAAGGTTGATTTTTTAATAAAATATGCCCGGCATTATCATCTACATAATCATCTTCACCAAAATATATAGCTGCTTTACCAGTAAACACACAAGGTCCGTCTGAAGGCATTGGGTCCTTTATTGCTGCGACCTCAATAGATTCTATATAGATCAATTCGTCGGTATCGTAATGCTTTGGATCAAGAATTCTATAAGGTTTTCTTGCTCTAATCTCGATAGTTCCAAATCCAGCATCTGTAAGCATTTTTACGTAATCTGCAATTGGTAAGCTTCCGCTTAAACATAATGCGCGAAGCCTGTCGTCGTTGCGTAACCCATCATTCATGGGTTGCTCGCAAGTTGGGTCACTCATTACTAAACGTCCATGGGGTTTTATTATGCGGTACATCTCAGCAATAGCATTTTTTAAATCATCCTCTTTAAAAATATTGAATAGACAGTTTTGTGCTGCTACATCTATACTATTATTTTCGATAGGAAGATTAAGAGCATCCCCTTTTTTGAGTTCTACAAATTCACTTTTAAACCAAGGGTTAAGTGCTTCGGCATCTTTAAAATTTTTACGCGAAGCTTCCAACATTTCATCTACAACATCAATACCTATAACACCTCCTTTTTGACGGTTGAAATAGGCAAATTGTAATAATTCCATACCACCTCCAACTCCAACATATAACATTTTAGGGTTATTGGTTAAATCTCGTGCATGAACAGTACTGCCACAACCATAGTTCATTTGTTGCATGATTCTTGGGATTTTTAATCCAGGTAATTCCCAAATAGGGTTTGTAGTACAGCATAATCCAACATCTGGAGTTAATGCTGCTTCTTTATATACATCGTGAGTTGTTTCTAAATAGCTCATATTTTTAGTCTTCAGTTTTCAGTCTTCAGTCTTCAGTCGAGTTATAAAGTAAAATTCATAATAGTAGACTGCAAACTGTGGACTGCAATTTATTTATATTGTTTTAATCAATTCTTTGAAAAGGGTTATCATATTTGGTTCTGCTTTTCCTGCCATTGCTATTATTTCGTTAATATTAATAGGCTTTAAATTACTTGGGTCGCATTCATCTGTTAAAACTGACACTGCTGCTGCTTTTAAATTTAAATGATTGGCAACAATAATCTCTGGTACCGTACTCATCCCAACGGCATCTGCACCTATTATCTTTAACATTCTATATTCCGCTCTTGTTTCAAGTTGTGGACCAACAACACTTGCATAAACGCCTTCGTGTAATTTAATATTATTGGTTTTAGCAATATTTTTAAAAGCTGTGTTTAAGTCACTATTATAAGGCTCACTCATATCGGTAAAGCGTTCTCCCAGTTTCTCTACGCCTTTAAAAGCTAATGGAGAACTGCCTTGTAGGTTAATGTGGTCTTCGATGAGCATTAATTCCCCTTTTTTGAAATTAAGGTTTATTGCTCCTGATGCATTGGAAATTAATAAAGTGTGAATGCCAAGTGCTTTCATTATACGAACAGGAAAGGTGACGTCCTGTAATGTATAGCCTTCATAGAAATGGAAACGACCTTGCATAACTATGACTTTTTTCCCTTCTAAAACCCCAAAAATGAGTTTCCCTTTATGAAACTCTACCGTTGCTGTTGGAAAATTAGGGATATGGTTATAACTTACTTTTTTTATTACTTCTACTTCTTCAATAAGTTTTCCTAATCCTGTGCCAAGTATGATTCCAATTTCTGGATTATCAAAACCTTTGTCTTGTAGGTATTTGGCAGTTTCATTTATATACTTAATCATTCTTTGATGAGCTGTTTTAGTTCTTCAATATTCTTAATATCATCGTAAATATCTATATCATTTAATTCTTCCAGCAAATGTACATCTATCTGTTTTAAATCTTGCAATGTATCTTGAAGTACTGTCGATGTTCCCCAAGCTTTATTTTTAAAAACCTGTGAATTTAAGGTTTTCATTCCCAGTAAATAATAACCTCCATCTTTTGCAGATCCAATGACAGCATCGCTTTTATCTAAGTAACGAAATGCTTCGTTGATATGTTTAGGCTTTAAATCGAACAAATCACTTCCAACAATAACTACTTTTTTATAGCCTTTTAAAAAAGCATCTTCAAAGGCATTATGCATTCTTTCGCCCAAATCCTTACCCTGTTGTACGTGTTTTGAATAAATGGTATTATCCCAAATATCGTTTTGTCTAATTTTTATAGAATAATAAACAGCTTTGTTGCAATCTAAATTTTGTGTAACATTTTTTGTGTGATTTAGTAAAAAAGTATAAATATTTAGAGCAGATTTATCTCCTATTGTCTTGGCGAGTCTTGTTTTTACTTTGCCTAGTTCGGGATTACGAGTGAAAATTATAATAAGGTTTTTTTCTTTTGCCACTAATACACAAATATTTTATTTATTGGAACGCTTATGACGCTGATTTTTATCTGTGAAAATTTCTATAATCTGTCTCATCTATGTTCTGTTATTTGTTAAAAATAAAAGCTAAATAATTCATAAATCGTTAATCGTAAATCTTTATTCCTTTTGTTAACCATTTACTCCAGGCTTTAGAATAGGCATGTACTTTTTCGGTTTTAGAATTATTGTAATCGAATACAGAAAAATTGTTATTCTTCCATTCAAAAATGCCGCCATAGAGATTATAAACATTTGTATAACCAGCTTTTTTTAATTTTTCTGCAATATCTTCAGAACGCACTCCAAGAGAACAATAGACTACAATTTTTTTATTTTTATTTTGTAGCTGATTTGCGACGTTTTCTAAATCGAATTTTTTATAACCAACATATATAGCATCTTTAAGATGGCTGACATCATATTCGTGTTTTTCTCGTGCATCTAAAATTGTAATATCTGTTTCTTTAGATAATTCCTTTGAATGTATATAAGGAATAGATTCATTATTGTACTTGGCTAATACCTCAGAGAGTGATTCTTGAGCATAACCAGAAGTTGAAAAAAAAGCTATTATATAAAAAATTATATTTTTCATTTAATGGAACGCTGATGACACTGATTTTTTTAGGATTAAAATGATTTTATCTGCTAATACCTGCTTAATCTATGTCATCTGCTTTTTATTATTATTATTTTAAATCAAAAATCGTAATTCTTAAATCACACTTCCTTGACAACTACTTCCTGCTCCTGCAGTGCAACCATAACAATGTTGTGAGGTAATTATTTTTCTGTTTTGTAGCAGCTCCTCATTGTAATCTTTTATATGTTTTATTTTACTGTCAACTTTTAAACCTAAAATTTGGTTAAAATCGCAATCGTATAGCCATCCATCCCAACTCACAGAAATCGTATTTGTACACATTACATTTGCTACAGCAGAAGGATTATAAGCCTCAACTAAAGAGTACATATAATCTTCATAATTTTCTGATGCTATTAGGAAGTCTAAAAATCTGCTTATTGGCAAATTAGTTATCGCAAAAAGATTAT